>CAISEZ010000119.1 GCA_903884535.1 uncultured Verrucomicrobia subdivision 3 bacterium | reverse complement strand
GAAGTAACCCTGACCGCCGCGCTCCGCCCATTCTGGGAAAAGCCAGCCCGCGTGTTATCCTTGATTCACCACTGGCTCCACGCTCAAGCAAACGCTACGCCCTGACTCATTGTTCCGATAGTCTGTGAGAATTGGTATTAGCTCAATCAGAGGTCGCCGTCTGGTTGTTTTTTAAAATCGTTCCCGAGGTTTTGAGCCGCTCGGCGACGACTTTCTGGAACGCCTCGCGAAGCTGCGGCTCGCGTTCCAACAGTTTTAAAAATGGATCGCGGGCCAGCGTCAGAAAAATGCAGTCGCTGCTAGTTCGGACGGTCGCCGTGCGCGGCGTGTCTTCCATCAAGGCAATTTCCCCAAAATGGTCACCGTCATCCAGTGTGCGAATTTGCTTTTGACTGCCGTCGGCCGTGCGGATCCAGACGGTAAGTGTGCCGCGCGCGACAATGTAAAATTTGTCGCCGGGATCGCCTTCGCGAAAAACATCGCGCTCTGCCGGGCAGCGCTCGGTGATGAAAATATCCGCCAGCGTGTTCAGCGTTTCCGAGTCGAGTGATTGCAGCATGGGAATGGAATGCAACCGTGAGGCTGAAACACGCGCTTGGCTGCCGCCTTCGGCAATGACGAAGCCGCTTTGCTTTTCCCAAAGCCGGGCATAGACGCCGCCGCGCGCCAGCAGTTCGGCGTGCCGGCCTTGTTCGACCAACTGCCCGCGATCCATCACAAAAATGCGGTCCATGTTGACAATGGCCGCGAGCCGGTGCGTGACGGAAACCACGGTGCGGCCCTTGGCCACGCGTTCGAGCGTTTTATTGATGGACGCCTCGGTGCCTGCGTCGAGCGCGGACGTGGCTTCATCCAACACCAACACGCGCGGGTCGCGGAGAATGGCGCGTGCGATGGCGATGCGCTGGCGCTGGCCGCCGGACAAGCGCCCGCCGCGTTCGCCCACATTGGTGTCGTAGCCATCAGGCATGGCCAGGATAAGCTCGTGCATTTCGGCAGCGCGGGCGGCGGCCTCAATTTCCGCATCGGTGGCATCGGGTTTACCGATGCGGATATTTTCGCGGATGGTGGTGTTGAACAGGATGCTTTCCTGAAACACGATGCCGAGTTGGCCCCGCAAGGATTCCTGCGAAACTGCGCGCACATCGTTGCCGTCAAACGCGACCGCGCCGGCGTCAGGCTCATAAAATCGGGTGAGAATCGTGAGCACCGTGCTTTTGCCGGAGCCGCTCGGTCCGACGAAGGCCACGGATTCCCCGGCGCGGATGGTGAAGTTGACTTCGTTCAAATTCAGTTGCGCCGGGTTGTAACCGAACTTCACCCCGCTGAATTTGATTTCCTGCGACAAGCGTGGCAGCGGCGCGGCGTCCGGCAAATCCACTACGCCGGGTTTTTCGTCGAGCAGTTCCTGGATCCGCTGCATGCCCGCGCCGGCCTGCACCAGCGTCGGATAAAAATGCGTGAAGCTGGCCAGCGATTCTTTGAAGTTGCCGAAGAGCGCCTGAAACGCCGCCAGCGAGCCGATGGAAAGCTGGCCGCGAAACGCCATGTAGCCGCCCACGCCCAGCACCAAGACTTGCACAACCAGCGTGCCAATGCCGGCCGACCATTCGATGAGCGCGCTTAAGAAACTGACGCGCAGGCTGGCGGCTGCCAGGTGCGCAAGCCGTTCGGTAAATTGCGCCAGCATGGATTTTTCCAGGCTGAACGCCTTGATCAGTGATTGGCCGGAGATGTTTTCCTGGACGGTGCTGGCCGTCTGCGAATCGCTTTGTTTGCGCAGGTAGCCGGCCGCCGTCGCGCGCGGCGTGATCAGGCGTGGCCCCATAAAACCCGCCGGGATGGCCAGCATGGCGATCAGCCCCAGCCGCCAGTCCAGTAGAAACAACAGGATCGCGCTCAACCCGAGATCCAGTGCGGGCAGCGCGCACCCTTCCAGGGCCGATCCGAGGGCGCGCTCGCACGACACGAGGTCGGTGGAAAAGCGCGCGAGGATATCCGCCGCTGGCGCGCGGGCGAAGAAGTTCATGGATAGCCGCTGCAGATGCTCGAACATCCGCCAGCGAAGAGCGTTCAGCAGACCGGTCGTGAACTTGGCGTAAAGATAATCGCAACCGAGGCTAGCCGCCGTGGTCAACACCAGACCGACCGTCAAGCCTGTGAGAATGGCGACGAGAATTTTTCCGTTGCGCGGAACGATGGCGCAATCCACGAGGTATTTGAAACTCATCGGGACGGCGGCGTAGAACGCCATGTCAATCAGCAGCCCGCCCAAAATGAGCAGTCCCAAGCCCCAATGCTTCCGCAACCCGGCCCCGACGAGCCGGCCGATTTGCCGGATGCCGGACGGCTGATCTGGCGACACCTTAACTGGTTCGCCGGCGGATTCCGTTTGCTCCGGTTCCTGGTTCATTGTGCAGCGAGAGCGGCGGAAAATTGCTGCAGCCCGGCGGCAAAAGCTTTTGCATCAAAATCCGGAATGGACTGCGCGAGCTGGAACAACTGGTTGAGCGCGGCTTGCAACGGCGCGTTGGTTTTCAATTCCGGCAGCGCGGCGACCAGGCGGTCCAGCGCTAGCACCAGCCGCTCGGCGCGGCGGGCAATATCATTTCCTGAAAAACTTTTCTGCGTGGCTTGAGAAAGTTGGATCAAAAGTTTTCGAGTAATTTCAGGTGTCCATTCGAGCGATGCTGCGGATTTGGAAAGTTCATCGCTCCAGACTTGGATGCGATTGAAGTTTTCCGAACTGGCCGACCAGTCAGACTCCAAGACCGGCAGGCCAATGTTCTTGTCTTGATTAAAATGAATCAGCCAAACCAAACCCGTCCATCGGTTGATTTCGTTTTCCGTCGGCGATTTTGCATTGGCGAGCTGCCAGCTCATTTCTCGCAGCGCCACGGCTTGCCCGACCAGCCACGCCTGCGCGCCGTTGCCGTTTTTCTCCGCGCTCCAATGTTTCGGCTCGGCCACGCTCTGGCCGTCCAGTTCAAAAATTAATTCCGGATGGCCGGCCTTGAGAATATCCGCGTCCACGTTCTGGTGGCACGCCACGCAAGTGTTCGCGCGGACATAAAGATTTTGCAGGTCGCGCATCCCCGCCGCCGTGCGGTCGGCGCTCGACCAATCGGGCCGCGTGTGGGCGCGCAGCCAGTTTTCCGCCGGGCCGTGACAGCTCTCGCACGACACGCCTTCGCTCACCTTGAAATTTTCACCGCGCAAATTTTCCGGAACTGAATTCAGCGGCGCGTGGCAGGTCGTGCAGCGCGCGTCCGCCGTTGGGTCTTTGATTTCCAGCGCGTCGGCGATTTGTTTCGAGCGTGCGGTGGTCAGCGTGGCTGGCGGCCGCTGCGAATGAATATCTTTCAGCGACCAGACTAAATTCTGATTTTGCTTCGCGCCGCCGCCGCCGTGGCAACTGGAACTGGCGCAGGAATTGGCCCCGAGCAGTTTCGCTGGCAGCTCGGCGCCGTTCGCCGAGGCCAGGGCCAAAACCAGTCCGGCGACGAGTGGATGATAAATTGTTTTACTCACAACGTTAAATTCGTTAATGGAGTGGCAGCGTGAATGCAACCCTAATTGATTCCCTCCGCAATGCAAGCGCAGGCGGTTTAAGCTTCACCGCCGGTGTCGCGCTGCTGGCTGGCTTGATGGCGTGGCTGGCGGTGGAGATTTTCCGCGCCTTGCTCCGCGCCAATGCCGAACGTGTCCAGAACCGCGTGACGCTCGCAAAACTCCGCGCCCAGTTGCACGAAATGAAACTCCGCTGCCGCGAAGCCGAGCAGGCGCAGACCGGCTGGAATGGCCTCCGCAAATTTGCCGTGGTCAAAAAAATCTGCGAATGCGAGGATGTGAACGCATTTTATCTGAAGCCGCACGATGGCCGGCCGCTCCCGCAATTCAAGCCCGGCCAATACCTCACGTTCCAACTCGATTTGCCCGGCCGCGACAAACCGCTCATCCGCTGCTACTCGCTTTCCGACAGCCCGCATCAAAAAGATTATTACCGCGTCACGATCAAAAAGGAAAAAGCGCCCCCAGACAAACCGGAGTTGCCGCACGGTGCGGGCTCCAGTTTTTTCACCGACATGGTGAAAGAAGGCGACATCCTCAACGTCAAGGCGCCGACCGGCCATTTCTTTTTGGACATGGCCAAGACGAATCCGATCGTGCTGCTCGCCGGCGGCGTCGGCATCACGCCGATGTTGAGCATGGCCAACGCGATTGCGGCGAGCGGCTCGAAACGCGAGGTGTTTTTTTTCTTCGGCGTGCGCAATGTGCGCGAACACATTCACAAGGCCGAACTGGAAAAACTCGCGGCGGAAAACGACAACATTCATCTGCAGGTCGCCTACAGCAAGCCAGGCGAGAAGGATGTGAAGGGAAAAGATTTTCAGCACGAAGGTCGCGTGGGCATCGAGCTGTTGAAGGAAATTCTGCCGTCGAACAATTTTGAATACTATCTCTGCGGCAGCGGCGCGTTCATGAAAAGTCTGACCGACGGCCTCGAAGCGTGGGGGGTGCCGGACAGCGCCGTCCACTTCGAGGCGTTCGGCCCGGCGACGGTGAAGAAAAAAACCGCCGCGCCCACGCCGGAGGAAACCACGCATCTGGCCAAGATCAACGTCACGTTCGCGCGTTCGAACAAAACTGTGCGCTGGGAACCGTCCGCCGAAAATCTTCTGGAGTTTGCCCAGGCGCAGGGCGTGAAAATTGATTCCGGCTGCTGCGCGGGCAGTTGCGGTTCGTGCGTCGTGGCGATCAAATCGGGCGAGGTCAATTATCTCAAAAAGCCGGATACTACGCCGGACGCCGGCACTTGCCTCGCCTGCGTCTGCCGCCCGAAAAACGATCTCGTGCTCGACGCTTAACAATGGCCGCTGCCCCCACCATTCTCGAACGTCCGCAACGCTGGGACGCCGCGTTCGACGCGGACATGACGGACGCCGATGTCGAGCGGTTGTTGGCCACCGCGCCGTTCAGCGCGATGGACGCGGAAAAATTTCCCAAGCGCACGCCGCTGCGCGAAATCCTACGCAACGACACGCGCATTCTGAAATTTCGCAAGGGCGAAATCATTGTGCGGCAGGGCGATTACGGCACGTCGGCGTTTCTGATTTTGAACGGCGCGTCGCGCATCGTTTTAAAACCAGATCTCGCGCCGTCATTGCTTGGTCGGCAAGCGCCCGGGAAAAAAGGGATTTTCCGCACACTCGCCCAACTTTGGAACGGTTCGCGTCCGCCGGAGACTTTCTCACGTTCGCAACTGCAGCAGGCCGCCGGCCTGGGCGCCCGCCAGACGCAAAAGGACGTTCGCGTGTTTCTCCAGGATTTGCCGCGCATTTTAAGCGAGCATCGCACCGATACCATGACTGCGGGCGATTTGTTTGGCGAGATTGGCGCATTGAGTCGCATGCCGCGCGCCGCCACCATTTTCGCCGACACGGACGACGCCGAGCTGTTGGAAATCCGCTGGCAGGGTTTGCGCGACCTGATGAAATACAGCGACGCGTTGCGCACGCACGTCAATAAAATCTACCGCGAACGCGCGCTGGCTTCGTATCTCCGCGCCACGCCAATGTTCCAGCATCTTACCAAGGAACAGCTCGACCGCGTCGCCGAACAGGTCGAGTTTGCGACTTACGGCGACTACGATTGGTCCGGCGAATACAAGCGCCTCGCACAAGCCGGCACCGTGCGGCCGGAAAAAGAACCGGTCATTGTGCAGGAAGGCGATTATCCGAACGGGATTGTTTTGTTGCGCGCCGGTTTCGCGCGCCTGAGCCAGAAATTTGGCGGCGGTGAACGCACGCTGAATTACATCGGCGCGGGCCATCATTACGGCCTCCGCGAAATCGCCCACAATTGGCGCCACAAGGACGCGCCGGTGAATTTCAAATTTTCGCTGCGCGCCATTGGCTACACGCATTTGCTCATCGTGCCGACGCGGGTGATGGAAGAAATCGTTTTGCCGTCGCTGCCGAAAAGCGATCTGCCGCCGCCATTGGAAATCGTGAAGGACGATTTGGATTCGCCGCCCCATGCGGAAAAGGGCGTGCGCGAAAATGTCGGTGTCGAGGTTCTGGAATTCCTAACCGAAAATCGATTTTTCAACGGCACGGCCTCGATGGTCATCGACCTTGATCGTTGCACGCGCTGCGACGACTGCGTGCGCGCCTGCGCCTCGACGCACGACAACAATCCGCGTTTTCTCCGCCACGGTCCAACCACCGGCAGCCTGATGGTCGCCAACGCCTGCATGCATTGCGCCGATCCGGTTTGCATGATCGGCTGTCCGACCGGCGCGATCCACCGCGAATCATTTGCCGGCCAGGTCGTCATCAATCCCGATACCTGCATCGGCTGCAAAGCCTGTTTCAACAACTGTCCTTACGATGCGATTCGCATGGTGGAGATTCGCGACAAAAACGGCGAATTCATGGTGGACCAAGAAATGAAGCCGATTACGAAGGCGACCAAATGTGATTTGTGCGTGGAAAGTTACGGCGGCCCGTCGTGCGAACGCGCCTGCCCGCACGGCGCGCTCACGCGGCTGAACCTGAACAATCTCGACGCACTGTCGAAGTGGCTGAAGTTATGAAACGCTTTCGCCGCCAACTCTTGCTCGGCGTGTTCGCACTGATTGCCGCGACGTTCGCGGCTTTGTGGGCGCATCGGCGGTTTCATCACGCGCTGCCGGATTACGCGTTTCTCACCGGCTGGGTTTTGTTCGTCGCGATGTTCGTGCTGACATTTTTCAACGCGCGAAAAAAACTGCCGTTCCTGCCGCTGGGCAAGGCCGAGACGTGGCTGCAAATCCACATCTACCTCGGCTTTTTCACGGTCGTGTTGTTTTTGATTCACCTGAATTTCCGCCTGCCGCCTGGCTGGTTTGAGATCACGCTCGCATGGCTGTTCGCGCTCGTCAGCGCCAGCGGCGTGGTCGGATTATTTTTCAGCCGCACCTTGCCGCGCCGGCTGGCGACGCGCGGCGGCGAGGCCATCTTTGAAAAAATTCCCGCGCTGCGGCACGCGCTGAAAACCGCGGCGGAAAATCTGGCGCTCGGCGCGGACGCCCAATCGCCGTTCATCGCGGAATTTTACACGCGGCGGCTCGCGCCGTTTTTTGTGGGGCCGAAAAATCTGTGGCTGCACTTTTTTGAATCGCGCCGGCCACTCAATGCATTGATCGCCGAACTCGACGACCTGCGCCGCTTCGCCAACGATGCCGAGCGCGAAAAAATTGAGAAGCTCGCCGCGCTCGTGCGCCAGAAAGACGGACTCGATTATCACCGCTCGCTGCAGCTCGCGCTGAAGCTGTGGCTGTTCGTTCACATTCCACTGACTTACGGGCTAATAATTTTCACGCTGCTGCACATCGTTCTGGTGTTCGGATTTTCGGGAGGTGCGCGATGAGTGAGCAACTGCCGGCGCCGGATTTTGACGCGCAGAATTACGCGCGGCCCAATCAAAACTGGATTTGCGGCCACGCCTGCGAAGGCAACGCGTGCCGCCAAGGCCCGGATGCCAATGGCCGCTGCCGCGCGACCGCCGAGTGCAAGCCGGCTTTGCAAATCCAGCCGGGCGAGACCAAGGGCCGCTGGATTTGCACGCGGTCCGGCGGCGCGTGCGTGTCCGGGCCGCTGCCGGACGGAAGTTGCTGCCGGCCGATTGCGAAATGTTCACCGGTGCCGACGTTGCGCATTTGGCGGGGTCGCGTGACGCTTGCCGTCGTGGCCGCGTCGTGCGCGGGTTTGCTGATTTTATTGGGCAGTCCACCGTGGCGAAATCGTTTCATTAGTCCTGGCGAGATTTCCCGCGCGCATTCGGGCGAGGCGTTTGCCGCGCTGTTTGCGACCAATCACTTCAAGGAAAACTGCCAAGCGTGTCATGTCGCTGGAAATTCCGGGCCGCATGGAATCATGCAGGCGGCGCTGCACGCTGAGCCGGGAATGCTGGATTTGAAAAAACTGGTGCAGGCTCGCGCGGCGGAGCCGACGGCGATTGACGAAGCGTGTCTGAAATGTCATGCGGGCCGAAATTTTCACCAGCCGAACGCTCCACCGATTTCCTGTTCGTTCTGCCACGCGGAACATCAGGGCAGGGTGATGGCGGCGACCACGGATGCAAACTGCATTTTCTGCCATGGTGATGCAGCAAAGCTGGCCAATGCAAAAGCGGAAAGCGGAAAGCGGAAAGCGGAAACCAGCCAGATTCCGCTCATCCATCATTTTGCGGAGGATCATCCGCAGTTTCGTTTCGTCACCCAAAAATGGCGCGATCCGGACACGTTGAAATTTAATCACGCGCTGCATTTAACGGGCGCGACGATGCCGAAATTGCCCGGCGGCGAAAAACTCGACTGTGCGTTTTGTCATCAGCCGGACGTGACGGGCGCGCTGATGAAACCGGTGGCGTTTGAAAAAAACTGCCGCGTCTGCCATTCATTGCAATTCGATCCGGGGACGCCACAACTGACCCTCCCGCACGGCAGCGCGGAATTTGTCACGGCGTTTTTGCGCAGCCTGCCGAAACAATATTTGAACTTGGCGATGAAAGAAAACGCGGCGGATGCCAACGGTTTTGCCGTGGAGAAAATTGCGAACCTGCGGACACTGTTCGGCAGTGGCGAGGAACTGGAACAGCGCGTGTTTTTCAGCACGGCGACGGCCGGGCCGGCGGCGCAGATCGGCACGGTGAGCGGCAGCACGCGCGCATTTTTTCCGGGCTGCGCGTATTGCCACGAGGTGAAATCCGGCGCGGGAGATTTGCCGCGGATCACCAGGCCCGTGCAGGCGGAACGCTGGCTGGCCCCGGCGAAATTCACGCACGCCAAGCACGCCAACATCGCCTGCGCGCAATGCCACGACGCGGTTCACAGCAAGGACACGGCGGATGTGATTTTGCCCGCGAAGGAAACCTGCGCGGCCTGCCATAATCCGCGCGCCGGCGTGGCGGATTCCTGCGCGACCTGTCACAGCTTCCACCCGCCGCAGACGGCGGCGCGGTGATTTCTATTTTACCTTTACCGGCGAAATCAGAAGGATCGTGCGGTCGGGAACATTCAACACTTCCGGCGGAAAGGTTGAGTCCGGCAGTTGGATGACCAGCGCCAAACCGAAGTCGGCCATCTGGGGCGACACGAATATCGCGAGCACTTTGCCGGCGGCGATGTCCGCGTTCTGCGCCTCAATTGCTTCCTGAATCAGCGGCAACGAAAGCAACGGATGGGAAAATCCCTGGACGAGGATCAACTGCGGCACGACTTCGCTGAGATTAAATTCCATCACCGGTTCAAAATCTTCGCCGGACGCCAGCACGATCACCATTTCACCCGGGTTCAGCGTGATGGATCGGCCGGTTTTCAGTGTCACCGAGACGTGACTTTCGAGGTCGAGGATTTTGAAGCTGCCGTCGGGCAGCACCGTGCAAATCATCGTGGTGCCCAGCACCGCCGCCGCCGTGCCGTGATATTTGATGGTGCCGCCGCCCGCGCCTTTGGGGGAATGAAATAAAATGCTGCCGCTTTCCAGGCGGATGGAGCGTTCTCCGGTGTCAAAGGTGAAAACGGTGTTGGCGCCGACGCGGGTGATTGTGTGATCCGGCGCGGTCATCTCGACGCGCGACGCCTGGCCGGTTCGCACATAATCCGGCGCTTTAAACAGCGCGCTGGTCTTGGCGGGCGTTTCGGTCTTGGTGGCGGCGGCCACCACATTGGCTTCGCGGATGACTTCGGTGAACGTGCTTTCGGTCAGCGGCACCACTGCCAACGCCGACAAACCCGCACTCGCGAGGCAGCCGGCCAGAAGCAATTTGAGGTTCATGTCTGAAAAAACAGCGTGATTACTGAAACAACTTAACATATCTAATGAATTGTCAAGGCTGCGGCCAGCGCATAGCCTGACGGCGCATGGCCCTTTCACAGGCAATCCACCGATGAATTCCGCCACCAAGCGTTCCGTGATTGTGCTCGGCATCTGCGCGGCCTGCACGCTGCTGTTTTTATTTTTGTGGGCGCGCGGATTTGTGCCGTTGCAGGAGATGGAATTTTCGGCGCAGGACTGGCAGACGCGCCTGGGCCGCAAAACACCGATGGATGACCGGCTTGTGCTGATCGGCATTGACAAGCCGGTTTACGCTGCCGACTTCAGCGATGAGGAATTGCAGCGTGAACCGGTGCTGCGGCATCTGCAAAATAATTTTCCCTGGTCCCGCGCCGTCTGGGCGCGGCTGGTTGAAAAGCTGGCGGACGCCGGCGCCAAAGTGATCATCTTCGATTTGGTTTTTGCCTCGGAAGGCGAGGGCGACGATGAACTGCATCGGGCGCTCGAAAAATATCGGGACCAAGTCGTCATCGGCTACAACATCAACGAGACGAAATCCGATCGGGGCAATGTTCAAGAACTGCAATTGCCCAATCCGTCAGTTCTGACACCCGCCGGCACCAATTCGCCCGTGGCAGATGACCGGCTGGGGTATGTCAACATCTGGCCGGATTTCGATCTCACGTTGCGCCGCGCCAGCTACCGGCAAACCGGCGAGCAGGCGGGCAACATTGTGCCGGCAAATGTCATCCTCGAATCCATGGATGCGCGGGCGTTGTGCAAATTCGGCCGCCCGGAGCTGGTGCCGTCGGGCTTCGACGCCCGCCTATTCCGCTACACCACCGCGCCGGGTTATTTTTACAGGCCGCACGCCGTCGGCGACGTTCTGTCGCCGAAAATTTGGGAGCACAATTACGGGAGCGGAAAGTTTTTCAAGGACAAGATCGTGCTCATCGGGCCGACGGCGGAAATTTTCCAGGATTTTCACAACACGCCGTTCACCGCCCCGAAAGCGATGGCCGGCCCGGAAATCCATCTGCAAATCATCAACGCCGCCCTGCACGGCGAGTTTCTCAGCGAACCTTCGATGACCCCTTGTCTTTTCATCACCGTCATGTCCGGACTGATTGCCTGCGCGCTTTGCCTGCTGATTCAGCAGCCGTTCAAACGCCTGCTGATTGTTTTCAGCGTCACCGCTGGTTATTGGTTCCTGACGTTTGGCGTGCTGAACCAACTGCGCGCGGCAAACCTGGTCATGCACGTCGGGCCGCCGACGTTGGTGTTGCTGATCAGCGGGCTGGTCATCTTCGCGTATGATTTCGTGGTCGAGCGGCTGGAGCGCATGAAGTTGCGGCACACGATGGGGCTGTATTTTTCGCCGCGCGTCATGGAAGCCGTGTTGTCCGATCCCGGTTCGATGAAACCGCGCCGCGCCGACGTGGTTTTGCTGTTGACCGATTTGAGAAATTCCACGCCGCTCGCCGAAACGCTCGGTCCGCAGGGAATGTTCGAGCTGCTCAACAAGGTTTTCGAGGTGCAGACCAACGCCATCATGGCCGAGGAGGGCAACCTTGAACATTTTCTCGGCGACCAGTTTTTAAGCTACTGGGGCGCGCCGCAAAAACAGCCGGACGCCGCCGACCGGGCCGAGCGCGCCGCGATGGCGCTGATCACCGCCATGGAAAAACTCCGCGCCACGCTGTCGCCAGAAGTGCAAATGCTGTTTGGCTACGGCGTCGCGCTGCACAGTGGCAGCGTGCTGGTGGGCAACAAAGGTTCCGCGCTGCGGCTGGACTATGGCCTCGTCGGCGACACGGTGAACGAGGCCGCGCGCGTCGAGGCGCTCACGAAATATTACGGCGTGCGGATGATTGTGACCCGCGACGCCTTCGCGCAGTTCAGCCCGCAATTCAAGCGCCGGCTGCTCGACCGCGTCATCGTCAAGGGCAAGAGCGAGCCGGTGGAATTATACGAGTGCGAAAATCCCTGCACGCCGACGGACTACAGCGGATTGTGCGCCCGCTACAAAATTGCCTACGACGAATATTTCTTCGGCCGGTTCGCCGAGGCGAAAAAACTTTTTGACGCGCTCGTCGTGGAATTTTCCGATGGTGCCAGCAAAACTTTGTCCGCGCGTTGCGCCGAACTCATCGCGCATCCGCCGGCGGCCTGGCACGGCGTCTGGAAAATGGATGCAAAATAATTGATTACAGTTGACAAGTTGCAACGGACGGATTGACTATTTCAAAAGTGCAAATGGAGCATAAAACTTTGGGTGTCTGCCGGATTGCCAGATTGGCGATGGCCGGCTTGCTCCTGGCTTCCTGGCTGGTCACCACCGCGATGGCGGCCAGTCCCGCGCTGCACGAGTATTTTCACCATGACGCCGGCAGCCCCGACCACCAGTGCGCGGTAACGCTTTTTACGCACGGCCAGTTGATGACGGCGGACACCGCGCCGGTGCTGGCGGTTTTTGCCGTGCTGTTGCTGTTTTGGGTTCCGCTGCTCGCATCGTCGGAATTTTCTTCCGCTGATCTCCGGCTTGGTTTTGGTCGCGCCCCGCCGTCATTCTTCAGTCTTCGCTGATTCCTCCGCTGCGACTCTCCACGAGTTGCGGTTTATTTCCCTTTCGTTATTAAACCGGCAGCCTGCCTTGCGGGCCGCCACAATTTTAAAGTGATTTCATGAAACTAAAGAAATGTATTTTGATGGTGTCCGTTTCGCTTTGCGCGTTGGGGCTGCGCGCGCAGGAGACCAATGCAGTGATGCAGTTGCAGCAGCAACTGCGGCAGATGCAGGAAAGTTTTGAGAAGATTGAAGCCGCGCAGCAGCAGCAGATCGCGGCGTTGCAACGGCAGGTTGAATCGCTGGCGCAAAAACAGGATGCGGCCACGAATGTGCTGATCGTGACGGGGCCGACGAACGCGGTGTCGCCGGGGCTGTTTCAGGAACTGAGCGACAAGGTGGACAGCGTCGTTGAGGCGCAGCGGAAAACCCTGCCGAGCGAATTCAATCCCGCCCTTGGCTTCATCGGCGAAACCGTCACCAGCTATCGCAGCCAAGGCAACAACCAGACCGGCAGCGCTCGGCCCGGCGGGTTCGACGTGTGGGCGCGTTCGCTGGAATTGAACGCCTCGGCCGCGGTGGATCCCTTCGCCAAGGCGTGGGTCGTCGCCAATGCCTCGGCGGATGCCGCCACGGGCGAATCCACGTTTGGCATTGAGGAGGCGGCGTTCCAAACGACCTCGCTGCCGGGAAATCTTTCGCTGACGGCGGGAAGATTTTTCGGCGAGTTCGGCCGGCTCGCGAATATTCATGACCACGAGCTGCCATTCGTCAATCGGCCGCTCGCACTGGACGATTACATCGGCGGCGAGTCGCGCTCCGACGGCGCGCAGGTCAACTGGCTGGTGCCGGTGGAGCATTACATAAGCCTCACGGCCGGCGTCGGCGACCAGTTCGGCGGCGATAATCCGAATCCGAACAATCCCGGAACTTACCGCGACATCGGCGGCTTTAATTTCTGGGGCCGCGCGTCCACGAGCTTTGACCTCGCGGACGACTGGCAGGCCGAGGCGGGCGTTTCCGGTCTGTGGAATCCGAAGACGCAGGATCGCGGCGGCATCATCACCAACGGTGTTTCGGGCTTTACGGAAAAAGAACGGCGGCTCGCCGGCCTGGATTTCAAGTTGAGCTATGTGCCACTGCGCGACAACCAGTTCAACAGCTTCACCTGGGGCACGGAAGTTTTGTTCAGCGACAGCCGGTATCGGATCAACCCCGACGCCACGGTTCCCACCACGGGATATGAAGGCTACGTCGGCTCGCTCGGCTTGTATTCGTATGTGAGCTACAAATGGAGCCGGCAGTGGAGCGGCGGTTTCCTGTTCGACTATGCCCAAAGTCCGCAGAACCACGCCGACGAGGCGCTGGCGTATTCGCCATTCATCACGTTTGCGTTGAGCCACTGGAATCAACTCCGGCTGCAATACACGCACACCGACCACGCCGCCGTTTCCGGCCTGAAATCGGACGACGCCATTTATCTGCAATGGGCGTGGATCATCGGCGCGCACTCGCACGGCTGGTCGCAACGGTGAAAAATCTGAAACACTGAAAT
Source organism: uncultured Verrucomicrobia subdivision 3 bacterium (assembly GCA_903884535.1). Classification (GTDB taxonomy): domain Bacteria; phylum Verrucomicrobiota; class Verrucomicrobiia; order Limisphaerales; family UBA11358; genus UBA11358. The sequence continues at coordinate 29,515 of CAISEZ010000119.1, read as the reverse complement.
GTTGAAAGGAAATCTAAAAATGAAAACAAAATTATTCTTTGCCGCGCTGCTCGCCCTGATGCTCGGAGCAGGTCAGGCCGACGCCGCAAAAATCCGCGTGGTCGCCACGCTCACCGACCTGGCCGACCTCACGCGCAATGTCGGCGGCGACCTGGTGGAAGTCCGCAGCCTCGCCACCGGCATCGAAGACACGCACGGCGTGCCGATGCGGCCGAGCTTCGTGCCGCTGCTCAACCGCGCCGACCTCGTGGTGCTAGTCGGCTTCGATTGCGAACACGCGTTTCTGCCCGCGCTGCTGGAGGCGAGCAAAAATCCGCGCATTCAACTGGGCCGGCCAAATTATGTGGACTGCTCGAAAGGCGTGACGCCTCGGGACGTGCCGAAATCCACCGACCATTCCGAGGGCGACGTGCATCCGTATGGCAATCCGCATTACATGCTCGACCCGGTGCTGGCGAAAATCGCGGTGCAAAACATCTGCGACGCGCTCGTCGCCGTGGCGCCGGAACACGCGGCGGACTTCACCAAAAATCGCGACGCCTATCTCGCCCAGCTCGACGCGAAAATTGCCGGCTGGCAGGCCGACCTTGCGCCCTACAAAGGTGCCAAGTTTGTTTCGTATCACGAACACTGGCCTTATTTTGCCGCGCGTTTCGGGCTGGTGTATTACGGCACGATTGAACTGAAGCCGGGCATTGACCCGACGCCGCATCACATCGAAAACCTGATCAATTCGATGAAGGCCGACCACGTCCCCATCGTCGTGCGCGAACCGCAGTTTCCGGAAAAAGTCCCCGCGCTCATTGCGGAAAAGGCCGGCGCAAAATTGTTGAAACTCCCCATCATGCCCGGCGGCGTGCCGGACACGGATACTTACATCGCCGAGATGGATTACATCGTCCATACGATTGCGGACGCTTTGAAACAATGAATCCACCCATCATCACGCTCAACAACTTGGCCATTGGTTACGATGGCCAGGCCGTGCTGTCCGGCATTTCATTGGCGATTGCGCGCGACAGCTTCACCGCGCTGCTTGGTGCAAACGGCACGGGCAAATCCACCTTGCTCAAAACGCTGCTCGGTCTGCAACCCGCCGTTGCGGGGCAAATTAAAATGAACGCCACTGGTGGCACGCCAGTTTTCGGCTATGTGCCGCAGGCGATTCAATTTGATCCGCTGTATCCGCTCACCGGCTTTGACGTGGCGTTGATGGGAACGTTTCAGCGCGTCGGGCCGATGAAATTTCCCTCGCGCGCGGAAAAAGATTTTGTCCACGAGTGCCTCCAAGCAACGGCGGCCGACGAGTTCGCCAAGAAAAAATTCAGCCAGTTGTCCGGCGGCCAAAAGCAGCGCGTGCTCATCGCCCGCGCGCTGGCGACCAAGCCGGACATATTGGTTTTGGACGAGCCGACCGCCGGCGTGGATGTGGCCGCGACGCATTCGCTGCTGGAATTCATTTCGCGGATTCACGCGGAAAGAAATTTGACCGTGCTGCTCGTGACGCACGATCTGCCGCTGGTCCGCAAACACGCGCAGCAGATCCTCTGGCTGCACAACGGCGCGGTGCTGCACGGCACGGTGGCGGAACTCTTCACGCCGGAGCGCATGGCGGCGATTTTTGAAATGGAGGTCGGCTGACATGGAAACGCTCAAAGAAATTCTCTCGCCCGACTTCCTGCTGCGAAATTCGGTTTATACCAGCGTGCTCGTCGGCTTCGCGTGTCCGCTGGTCGGCGTGTTTCTCGTGCTGCGCCGGCTCGTTTTCATGGGCGTGGCGCTACCGCAAATTTCCTCGACCGGTGTCGCTCTGGCGTTGTCTTTGCCGCTGTGGCTCGGCTTGAAAATGGATGCGAGCAGCGAGCAGACCGAACACTTGCTGGCCTTCGCCGGTTCCAGCGTGTTCACGCTCGCGGCGATTTTGCTGCTCGCCTTAATGGAACGGCGCGGGCGCGGCCTGCCGGAAGGCCGGCTGGGTGTGGCTTACGTCGTTTCGTCGGCGGCGAGCATTTTGCTGCTGTCAAAAAACCGTTTTGCGGAAATGGGCTGGCTCGACTTGTTAAAAGGCGAAATCATCACCGTTTCCAATTTTGATCTGGAACTGACAGTTGGCGCGCTGGCGTTGGTGCTGGTGGTGCTGGGCTGGTTGAGCAAGGAACTGCTGTTCGTCTCATTCGACCGCGCGATGGCCGCGACGCTGGGCAAGAACGTCGTGTTCTGGGACGCGCTGCTCTACCTGCTCATCGGCTTCACGGTTTCGATTGCGGTCTTGAGCGTCGGGCCGCTGATCGCCTTCGGCTTTCTGCTCGTGCCCGCGCTGACAGCGCACATTTTCGCGCGCAACATGAAATGGTTCGTCATCGGCGCGTCGGTCATCGGCGGCATGGCGGCGTTTCTTGGTTTTTGGATTGCCTACGCGTGGGATTTGCCGGTCGGCCCGACGGACGTGGTGCTGCTGGGAATGCTTTACACTCTCGGTTTTGTGGTAAAAAAAATCGCGGCGCTCGCCGGTTAAGACGACAAATCTTTTCACTGTCGGTTACGGTGAATTTGCCGGCAGTCCTTGAATCACATCGCCGGGTTGCGCGGAAATTTTGCGAACGGCAGCCGTGCGCCGCGATATTGGGTCTGGTCGGCGCGGATCGGCACCGGCGCGAGAAACAGCGCCGCGCCGCTGGCGGCAATCAAATCATCCTGATCGACTCCGTCGCCGCTCACGCCAATCGCGCCGATTAAAATGCCGTTGCGATACAAGGGAAAGCCTCCGGGGAAAATCGTCATGCCGTTCGGCAGGTTGGGATCGAAGTTGGTCGCAGTCGTGAACACCGCGCCGTTCACGGGATTCGTGGCCACAAATGAAGTGGGCGTGATGATGGAAAATCGTTCCTGCAAAGCGAAAAACAAACCCGGCTGCGTGCCGTCAATGCCCGGCGGATACAAACTTTGCGCCAGAAAACCGACGGTGCGCGCGGAGTAGGCGCGGTTCGTCGCGGAAAAAAACACCGCCGTGCGCGCCTTCTGCACCGCGATGTCCCAACTGAATAACGTGGCATCCGGCGAGGTGCAGAACGTGCCGAGCACGATGGGCGGCACGCCGTTGGAACCGGGATTGTTGACGACGCTGATGAACGTTTGCGCCGCGCTGCCGCGTGGCAGCCGGATGCCGGCGCGGGTGGTGCGGCAACGATTGGCAGCGGCGGCGAGAATGTTGGAAACTTCCGTCGCATTGAGCCGCGCTGCGCCGAGCGGCAAGGTGGACGGATCGGCAATGACGGGCTGGCGCAGTTCGCCGGTCTCGCCGCCGAGCGTCGCGCCCGGATATGGAAATGCCGGCGGCGTGGCGACGAGCGTATAAGGTGAAATATTTTTCCCGGGCAAACTGCCGAATGGAATTACCGTCCCAAGACTCGTCGAGCTTTCGAGATATTCAAGCCGCAGTCCATTTACCAAAACCTGCGAGCCAAAAATCGCGGCCGTCGGTTGAAAACCGGTTTGCCCCGCGAGCGCCACATCTTCGTCGCTATCCGCATTGGCGATGATTGATGGCGTCACGCTCGTCGGTGGCACGCCGTTGCCCGCCACGCCGACGCCGCCAACCAGTTGGCCGTTTTTGTAGAGCGGCAGACCGCCGGGCGTGCCTTCAAGTCCGCCGGTCAGCGGCAATGGCGGCGCGACCAGCGTGATTCCTGGCGAGCTGCCATAGCTGATGACGCTGCCGGGCGCCTTGAATTTATTGATGTCGGAAAAGCCGAGCTGCGAAAAATTCACCCCAACCAGCGGGCCGGGCGGCGTGTTAACGACGCCCGGCGGAAAATGTTGCTGCACGATGAAGCCGGCGGTGCGCGTGCTGAAGGCATTTTGCGCGCTGCTCAAAAACGAAGCCGTGCCGGCTTTGGCAATCGCTTCCGCCACGAGTGGGTCGGCGGAATTTAACTTGGTGTTCAACGCCCAGACGCCCAGCACCCACCCTTCACGGTCGGTGACGGCGATGACCGCGTTGGTTTTTAGCGGCGGGGCAGTGAGCGCAATCGCGCGGGTGACCGCCTGCGCAATGACCGTCTGCACGTCGGTCAACGCAAGTTGGGCACTGGCGGTTTGCGCGCCGATCAGGGCGGAAAGCAAAATGGGCAGAATCCGTTTCACCACGCAACGATGATAAGCGCTTGCTTTCTTAAAATAAACAACATCTTATTTCACTGATGTCCGCAAGGCCGCGCCAGGTAAAAAACTTGGGCAAACCGATTTTGCTCGGTTGCCTGGTCGTGTCGTCATGGCCCGCGAAAAATTTCGGCGCCGAAACGGCGGGCACCCACGATGTGAACCGGCTCAAGCCGCATCAGGCGGCCAGCACCAACCTGCCGCCCGCCTCGCCGGAAGTTTTCAATCCCGACCCGAATGCGGTGACTTTGCCGGAGCCGCCGCCGACGGAGGTGCGCTGGGTGCATCGCGTGATGGTCAGCACCAACCTGGCGCCGGCGGCGCAATTCAATCCCGATCCCGGCGCGAGTTGGAAAACTCCGGCCATCGCGCCACCCACACTGTTCAATGAGCCGGCCGCGCCGCCGGGGTTCACGCCGCCGGAAATTCCGGCAGACAGATCGTTGCCGCGTGAAAACGTCCGCACCGGTGAATACTTTCCGCCGACCAATCCGCCGCCGCGCAGCCTTGGCTACGAACCGCTACCGGAAAATCAAAAACTTCCGCGCGGCAACGTGCGGCGCGAACTGAAAATTTATCAGGATTTCAGCGTGCCGGAATACGCGCTGCGCACCAGCGTTTATCCAAGCAATTCCGTTCCCGTGCCGGATCGCTGGCGCATCGGCTTCGCGCCGTGGAAACGCTACACCAGCGGCAGCATTGAGACGCCTTACGATTCGCCGCAAACTTTTTTGTGGTATCCGTATCAACAAAGCCTGCTCAAGGGCGATGTGCCGATCATCGGCCAGAATATTTTTATCGATCTCACCGCGTCGGCGGAATCGGTGACGGAATTCAAGCGCGTGCCGACCGCGAGCGGCGTGAGCGGCGCGGTGGCGGGCGAATACGAATTTTACGGCCAGAGCGAACAGTTGAGCATCGAGAATAATTTCGCGTTCACGATGAATTTGTTTCAGGGCGAAACGGTTTTTCGGCCGGTGGACTGGGCGATAAAAATCGAGCCGGTGTTCAATGTGAATTATCTCGAAGCGCAGGAAACCGGCGTGGTGTCGCCCGATCCGCGCGGCGCGCTGGGTGGAAATACGAGCGCGCCGCCACCCAACAATGGCGGCGTGACCAATCCCGGCGACGTCGGTGGACTGCTGAACGGGCAGACCGGCCCGGCGGGCAGTTACCGCGCCACGCAAAGCACGCAGCGGACGCAGACATATTTTGCGCTCCAGCAGGCATTCGTCGAACTCCACCTGAAAGATTTGTCGGATAATTATGATTTTGTTTCGCTGCGCGGCGGCAACCAGCCGTTCAACGCGGATTTTCGCGGCTTCATTTTTAACGACGTGAACTTGGGCGCGCGGCTCTTCGGCAATTACGCCAACAATCACTTTCAATACAATCTCGCGGTCTTCGACATGCGCGAGAAGGACACGTATTCGGAACTGAACACGTTCGACGCGCGCGACCAGCAGGTGCTCATCGCCAATCTTTACCGGCAGGATTTTATCTGGCCCGGCTACACGGCGGAGTGGAGTTTTCTCGCGAACTTCGATCACGGCGGCTTGCACTACAACGAGGCCGGCGGCATCGCCCGGCCGGAACCGATTGGCACGGTGCGACTGCACGACGTGAACGCGTATTATCTCGGCTGGGGCGGCGATGGTCACATCGGGCGCTTCAACGTATCGCACCAATTTTATCAGGCGTTCGGCCGCGACGATTTCAACGGGCTCGCCGGTCGCGCGGTGGACATTAACGCGCAGATGGCCGCGCTCGAAATTTCATACGACCGCGACTGGGCGCGTTACAAAGCGTCTTTCTTTTACGCGTCCGGCGATCACAACGCCACCGATGGCGAGGCGAACGGCTTCGATACCATCGTGGACAATCCGAATTTCACCGGCGGACCGTTCAGCTTTTGGACGCGACAAGGCTTCAATCTCGGCGGCACGCTGGTGAATCTGAAATCACCGGGCAGCCTCGTGCCGGATTTGCGCACGAGCAAAACCGAAGGCCAGGCGAACTTCGTGAACCCGGGCGTTTTCATTTTCGGTCTTGGTGCGGAATTTGATCTCACGCCGAAGCTGCGCACGTTTCTCAATGCGAATTACATTTTGTTCGCCGAAACCGATCCGATCAAAACCGCGCTGCTCACGGACAAAGTGGACAATGAAGTCGGCTGGGATTTGAGCCTCGGTTTTCAATATCGCCCGCTGCTCACGGACAACATCATTGTATCCGCTGGCTTCGGCGTTTTGATTCCGGGCCAGGGTTACAAGGATATTTATAAGACCAGCACGGATCCGGTGCCGGGCTTTGATCGCACGGATCGCACCGGCGCCGTGGATGATTTTCTATACAGCGGATTGATCGCGGTCACGTTCACTTACTAACATGAAAACGAAATCGCCTTTAACCATGCGGCTGGCGGCGCTGTGGTGCGCGAGTTGGCTCGCGGCGAGCATGTCGATCTTCGCCCAGAGCGACGGCTCCGGCCCGGATATTTCCGTGCCGAAAAATCTTTCTGCCGAAACCACGCACGCGCTGCCGAAACCAAACTGGATCGACCAGTCGCAGGCCGAGGCGGATAAAAAATCGCGTGGCTGTCTCGAATGCCACGCGGGCAGCGAGTCCATGCACGCGTCGAAAAACGTCGTGCTCGGTTGCATCGATTGTCACGGCGGCAACGCGACGCCAGGCTTGAAACAAACGCAGGCGCACATCGCCCCGCGCAATCCGGTATTCTGGGAAAGCTCGGCGAATCCGAACGACTCGACGATTTTGCTCAACCACGAATCCGCCGAGTTCATCCAGTTTGTGAACCCCGGTGACTTGCGCGTCGTCGAAAAAACCTGCGCGCCGTGTCATGCGGAAATCGTCCGCAATGTCGGCCACAGCATGATGCGTCACGGCGGTATGTTGTGGGGCGCGGCGCTCTACAATAATGGCGCGTATCCTGCAAAAAATTATCGCTTCGGTCAGGCTTACGGTCTGGACGGCGTGCCGCTACGGTTGGAAAGTCCGGTGCCCGTCACGCAAAAGATGACGGATGTTTGGGGCATCCTGCCGTTCATCGATCCGCTGCCGCGTTTTGAAATCACGCAGCCGAGCAATATTCTCCGCATCTTTGAGCGCGGCGGCGAAAAGCAACTTTCGCTCGGCAGTCCTGATCCGTTTGAAGAAGCCGGCAAACCCGCGCGCCGCTTGAGCGAACGCGGACTCGGCACTTTGAATCGCATTGATCCGGTTTATCTGAATTTGCAGAAGACGCGTCTGCACGATCCGCTGCTCGATTTCATGGGCTCGAACAATCATCCAGGCGATTACCGCAGCAGCGGCTGCACGGCGTGCCACGTTGTTTATGCGAACGACCGCTCGCCGTCGCACTCCGGCTGGTATGCGAAATATGGCAACCAGGGATTGAGTTTCAGCGCCGACAAAGCCATCCGCAAAGACGAGCGTGGTCATCCGATCACGCATCAGTTCACGCGTGCGATCCCGACCGCGCAATGCATGAACTGCCACATGCATCAGGGCAATCTCTTTGTGAATCCGTATCTCGGCTTCATCTGGTGGGATCTCGAAAGCGACGGCGAATTCATGTATCCGGCCAAGCAGAAAAATCCGACGACAGACGATTTTGTCCGCTCGCTGCGCGATAATCCGGAAGCCGCGGCCGCCCGCGGACTCTGGGGCGATCTGGATTTTCTCGAAAAAGTTTCCGAGCTGAATCCGAAGTTGCATGAAACGCAGTTTGCAGATTATCACGGCCACGGTTGGATTTTCCGCGCGGTGTTCAAGCACGACCGCGAAGGCAATCTGCGTGACCGCGAGGAAAAAATCATCTCGCACGACGATCCGCAAAAGTTTGCGAAAGCCGTCCACTTGAAGGACGAGCATCTCGCGCACGGCATGCAATGCGCTGATTGCCATTTCGACGTGGATGTCCACGGCAACGGCCTGCTTTATGGCGAGCCGCGCGCCACAACGACCATCGAATGCATCGACTGCCATGGCACGATTACCAAGCGGCCGACACTCATCACCAGCGGCAACGGCGGCATCTGGACTGGCTCGAATATCGCCAACGTGGATTTGCGCGCGAACAACACGGCGTATGGCCCGCGCTTTTTCTGGCAGGGAAATAAATTGTTCCAGCGTTCATCCATGGCGCCAGACATGATTTGGGAAGTGCCGCAGACGATGGACACGATTGATCCAACTTCATCCCACTACAACGCGAAATCGGCTTACGCCAAAACTCTGAAGCGCAACGGCAAAAATTGGGGCGCGGTGCCGGAGCCGGAAAAATGCCCGCGCGATCTGGCGCACGATAATTCCAACGTCGGCTGCCAGGTTTGCCATTCGTCCTGGGCGACGAGTTGCTTCGGTTGTCATTTGCCGATGCGCGCGAACCAGCGCGTGCCGGCGAATAAATTTGAAGGCACGACCACGCGCAATTTCACCAGCTATAATCCGCAGGTGGTGCGCGACGACGTGTTCCAGCTCGGCGTGGACGCGAGCTACAAGAGCAATCGCCTCGCCGTGCTGCGCTCGTCGAGCGCGGTCATCGTGAGTTCGCAAAATGCGAATCGCGAATGGATTTATTCGCAGCAGCAGACCATCAGCGCGGAAGGTTACAGCGGACAAGCTTACAATCCGCATTTGCCGCACACGACCAGCGGCGTCGGCACGACGAAGAATTGCGAGGACTGTCACGTTGCCAAATCCAACGACAACAACGCGTGGATCGCGTCGCTGCTCGGCTTCGGCACGGGCACGGTGAATTTTTTCGGCCGCTACGCCTACGTCGGCGAAGGCAAGGGCGGACTCGACGCCGTGATCTGGACCGAACAAGACGAGCCGCAAGCCGCGATCGGCAGCCATCTGCAAAAAGTTGCGTATCCGGACAATTACAAAAAATTCGTCGAGGAAGATCACAGTGTGCTGCGCGAAGGCGAACACAAGGAAGCGACCGAGATTCTCGATCTCGTGCAGCGCGGCGAATATCTCTACACCGCGAATGGCAAGGACGGCTTCGAGGTTTTTGACATCGCGAACATTGATCAAAAAGGATTTTCCGAACGCATCAGCACTGCGCCGGTTTCGCCGCTCGGCCAGCGCACTTACATCCGCACCAAATACGCGACGAGCGTGACGCTGCCGAGCACGCTCGGCGTGGATCCGCTGCGTTCGCGCAAGCCGGAGAACATGGAGCAAGCCGTCAGCCCGCTCTATGCGTGGGTTTTCGTCACCGACCGCGAGGAAGGTCTCGTCATGGTCACTGTCGGCACCATGCTCGACGGCAATCCCGACAACAATTTTTTCGACAAGGAAAAAATCATCCGCTTCAATCCGGACGGAAAACTCACGGGCGCGATGCATTCGTTCATGGCGGGAACGAATCTTTACGTCGTCGGCAAAAACGGACTGTTCGTCGTCGGCTTGCGCAATGACGCGCTTGAAGCGCCGACGCTCGCGGGCGAATTGACGGCGGGCCTGAAAAATCCGCGCGCGGTCGGGGTGCAGTTCCGCTACGCGTTTGTGACGGACGACGAGGGCTTCAAGGTTCTCGACATCACCGAGCCGACGAAGCCGAAGCTGATTCCCGGCGCGTTCGTGCCGCTCAAACATGCACAGCGGTTTTATCTCGCGCGCACCTTTGCTTACGTCGCCGACGGCGAAGACGGTTTGGCGTTCATCGACATTTCCAATCCGGAAAAACCAAAGTTGGAACGCCTTTACAACGCGGATGGAAAACTGAACGACACACGCGCCGTGCAAATTGGTTCCGTGAACGCCTCGATGTTTGCGCTCGTCGCGGACGGCAAAAACGGTCTGCAAATTATCCAGATGATCTCCCCGGAAAATGTTCCCGGTCATATGGGTTTCAGTCCGGTGCCGAATCCGAAACTCATCGCCAGTTATCCGACAAAATCGCCCGCTGTCGCCGTGGGTCGCGGCCTTGACCGTGATCGCGTGGTGGATGAAAGCGGCAACCAGACGGTGGTGTTTGGGCGCAAAGGCTCGCGGCCGTTCAGGCTCGATGAGATGAAAAAGTTCTACGAGCGCGACGGCGAAGTTTACACCGTCGAAAATATTTTCACGCGCGACGGAAAACTGGTGACGAAATCCGGCGACGAACTGAAACCGACGGCGGAATTTCAGCCGGCGGAAACGGAAACCGTTTTGCCGCCGCCGGACAACCAACGCTTGATGCGCCGAGGCCAATGAAGAAACCGTTCGTCATTTTGCTGCTATTTTTGCTCGCCACTGCGCTGCGCGCCCAGGACTCCGTGACGACGCTGGCGGGGCAGGTGCTTGTCAGCGGCGCGGCGAACGGCACGGGCACGAATGCCGTCTTCAATGATCCAGCAGCGATTGTCGCGGACGCGAATGGAAATTTTTTTGTGGCCGATTCGCAAAATCACGCCGTTCGCAAAATTACGACGAACGGCTTGGTGACGACGCTGGCTGGGCAGCTTGGCGTTTCCGGCAGTGCGAACGGCGTCGGAACCGGCGCGCAGTTCAATGCGCCGAGCGGACTGGCGTTTGACCAAAGCGGAAATTTATTGGTCAGCGACACGGGCAACAGCACGATCCGCAAAATCACGCCGGGAGGCGCGGTTTCAACTTTCGCCGGAATCGTCGGCCAAAGCGGTTTTGCGGACGGCGCGGCGGGCCGCGCCCAATTCAATTCTCCGCTTGGCATCGCGGTTGCGCCAAATGGAGCCGTGTTTGTTGCGGACGGTGGCAATCATTGCATCCGGCAACTGTTCGGCGGAATTGTTTCGACCTTTGCTGGCAGTCCGCAAAATTGGGGCTGCGCGAATGGCCAGGGCACGAATGCGCAGTTCAATGGCCCGGTCGGGTTGGCGTTCGACAGCCGCACGAATCTTTTTGTGAGCGATGCGAACAACGACACGATCCGCAAAATCTCGCCGGATGGCACCGTGGCGGTTTTTGCGGGCGCGACCGGCGTGGACGGCGCGACTGATGGCGATTTGGATACCGCGCGTTTCCGCAGTCCGGCGGAACTGGTGTTCGACAAAAAAGGAAATTTGTTCGTGGCGGATTCGTTCAATCAGACAATCCGCAAGATTTCGACGAACGGGATCGTCAGCACCGTGAGCGGTGTGGCGGGCCAGTCCGGCACAAATAGCGGCGTGAACGGCACGGGCCGGTTTTTCAATCCCTACGGCCTGGCCATCGGCGCGGATGGCGCGCTGGTGGTGGCGGATACCTACAACGAGCTGGTGCGCGTGGTGCTGGTGCCGTTCAAGCTGGCGCTGCAAATTTCCGGCCCGGCGCGAACGCTGACCCTTTCGTGGGACGCCGTCATTGGCAAAAGCTATCAAGTGCAGTTTCAAAATAATTTGGCCGCCGTCTGGGGAAACCTCGGCTCCGCGCTGACGGCGACCAACTTGAGCTTGAGCGCGACGGACAGTTTTTCCAGCACGAATCCGCAGCGGGTTTATCGCGTGTTGCGGCTGAACTGAAAATCGCCGCGCGATTTAATCAATGAGCTTGATTCCGGCCGGTTGGTGGCGCACGGGTAAGCCACTGGCAGGCGGCCGCCTTGGTGATTTCGCGGTGGAAATTTGCTTTCGTCGCCGCGTCCGGTCTGTTAGAAAATCGGTGTGCGCAAACTCATTTTCATCCTCTGTCTGTGGCTCGGCCTCATGGCACTGGCGGCGAACGCAGACACGTTGACACTGACCGACGGCGCGTCGTTTACAGGTGAAGTGATTAAATTTGATGATAACGGACTACAGCTCCGTGTAGCCGAAGGTGGTTATACCAACCTGCCGTGGGGGCGCTTTTCCCAGGAATCTCTGCAGCAACTGGCACAAAATCCGAAAATTAAAAATCTGGTGGATCCGTTCATTGAGCCGACCGAATCGCAACGGCCGCCGAAGCCGGAAATCAAAGTGGACAAGGTCACGCGCATGGAGCGGCCAGCCAATCCTTCTGTCTTGGGCGGATTGGTGAAATCACCGCTGGGGCTTTTCATCCTGCTGGTGCTTTACGCGGCGAATCTTTACGCGGGTTTTGAAGTGGCGGTGGTGCGGTCGCGGCCCATTCCTCAGGTGCTGGGTATTTCAGCGGTGCTGCCGGTGATTGGGCCGATCATCTTCCTGGCCTTGCCAATGAAATTGGAAGCGCCGCCGGAAGAAGAAATCGCCTTTGCCCCCGGCGGCACAGCCGCCGCCGCCGCGCAACGGTCGCCGGAGGAAATCCAGATTGCCGAAGCCTCATGGAAACAGCCGGAGGAGGAAAAGAAACTGCAGCCGCAGATTTATGCGCGCGGCAAATTCACCTTCAACAAGCGTTTCATGGAAACCAAATTTGCGGGCTTCGCGGGCGTGACCCCGGCGGGCGATGCGAAAACGTTCACGATGGAAGTGAAAACGCTCCAGGCGACGTTCACCGTGGAACGCCTCGCCCAAATCGGCGCGACCGATGTGATTTTTGAAACCGTCCAGCGCGGGCAGGTGACGGTGCCCTTCGGCGATATTCAGGAAATCCGACTCAACCCAAAAACCTCGTGAAATACCGGAGCATTCTTCTTTTTGGCGCGCCCGGCGCGGGCAAGGGCACGCAGGGCAAAATCCTCGGCGTCATCCCCAATTTTTTCCACTGCGCCTGCGGCGACGTGTTCCGCAATCTCCGGCCGGAAAGCAAGCTGGGCAAAATTTTTGTCGAATATTCCGGGCGCGGCCAGCTCGTCCCGGACGAGCCGACCATTGAGTTGTGGCGGGATTTTATTCAAAACACCACCCAGATCGGCCGGTTTCATCCGGAGACCGACACGCTGGTGCTCGACGGCATTCCGCGCAATGTGGCGCAGGCGAAAATTCTCCGCAACACGCTCAACGTCGTCGCGGTGTTTTACATGAAATCGTCCGACGAAAAAAAACTGATCGCCCGCATCCAGCGCCGCGCCATCAAGGAAAACCGCCTCGACGACGCCAACCTGAGCATTATCCGCGACCGGCTGCACGTCTATGAAAACGAGACCAAGCCGGTCCTGAAATTTTACGGCCGCAAGCTCGTCCACAACATCAATGCCGACCAGCCGCCTGCCAAGGTGCTCGCCGACATTTTGCGTTTCGCGACGAAACGGTGATCGTCCGATGACGCCGCTGCGGATCATTTTCATGGGCACGGCGGAATTGTCTTGCGCTAGCTTGGAAAAACTTTCCGCCGATAAAAACTTTTCCGTCATCGCCGTCGTCACGCAGCCGGACAAACCCAAAGGTCGCGAGCTCAAGCTCACGCCGTCGCCGGTGAAAGTGCTCGCGGAGAAATTAAACCTGCCGGTGCTGCAACCGTTGAAAGCGCGCGATGAAAATTTCATTGCTGAGCTGCGCGAGTTGAAACCCGAATTGTTGATCGTCGTCGCCTACGGCCAGATTTTACCGCCGAGTATTTTGGATCTGCCGCCGTTTGGCTGCCTGAATGTTCACACCTCGCTGCTGCCGAAATATCGCGGGGCCGCGCCGATTCAATGGGCGATTGCGAACGGGGACGCTGAAACCGGCGTGACCATCATGCAGATGGACGCCGGCCTCGACACCGGACCGGTTTTGTCCACGCGCCGCACGCCGATTCTGCCGGCGGACGATTCGCAAATCCTGCACGACCGGCTGGCGCAGTTGGGCGCGGAATTGCTGGTGGAAACCATCCCTGATTTTGTGGCCGGAAAAATGACGCCGCAGCCGCAGCCCGCCGCAGGTTCCACTTATGCGGCAAAAATAAAAAAGGACGACGGCAAAATTGACTGGCACCAGCCGGCGACGCAAATCTGGAACCGGCTGCGTGCCTTCACGCCGTGGCCGGGCGCGTTCACTTTTCTTACGGCGGAACCTAAACCGCAGTTGCTAAAAATCTGGAAAGCCGAGGTCGTTGAAAAATCCGGCCCACCCGGCGAAGTTTTGACGGCGGACAAAACCGGCATCGTCGTCGGCTGCGGAAACGATGGGCTGCGGATTTTGGAATTGCAGCGCGAAGGCGGCAAGCGGATGACGTCAGAACATTTTCTGGCCGGCTTTCCGCTGAAAGCAGGTTCACAGTTTGTTTAACGCGCTTTGGTCGCGTCGCTCAAACCGGCGGCGTAGGCATCAAATACGCGCAGCATTTCGTCGCGGACGGTGCGGAAACATTTCAGGATTTCCTCGTCGCTGCCGGTGGCTTTGGCCGGGTCAAAGAATGGCCAGTGATGCCGATTCAACTGGCCGGGAAAAATAGGACATGACTGGTCGGCATTGCCGCAAACCGTGATGACGGTGTGCACGGGCTGTTGCAAAAATTCCGTGAGCGGTTTCGAACGGTGCGCGGAAATATCAATCCCCACTTCCGCCATGACTTTGATGGCGAGCGGATGGACAAAGCCGGCGGGCTTGGAGCCGGCGCTTTGGACGTTGGCGGCGTCGCCGAGCGCGGCGCGCAAAAAACCTTCGCCGATGTGGCTACGGCACGAGTTGCCGGTGCAGAGAATCAAAATGGTGGGTTTGGAATTCGAGTTCATTTGTGTCAATTCGTGGTTGAAAGTTTTTCCTGATACCAGCCGCGAGATTCGTTGCAAATTTTGCAGACCGACAGCATCACCGGCACTTCCACCAGCACGCCGACCACCGTGGCCAGCGCCGCGCCGGAACCCGTGCCGAATAGTGTGATGGCCACGGCCACGGCCAGTTCAAAGAAATTGCTCGCGCCGATCAGCGCGCCCGGCGACGCGACGTTGTGCGGCACGCGAAGCTGGCGCATGAGCAAATAGGCCAGCGTTGAGTTGAAATAAACTTGAATCACAATCGGCACGGCGAGCAGCAGCACGGCGAGCCAGCGCGTCGTCAAATTCTCCGCCTGAAACGCGAAGATTAAAACGAGCGTCAGCAGCAGCGCGAAGATGGTCACGGGTTGAAATTTTGGCAGGAATTTATTCTCCAACCAATCTTGGCCATGAGATTTGAGCAAAACGGTTCGTGTCACCCAGCCGGCGGCGAGCGGAATGACGATAAACACCACGACGCTGGTGATTAGCACTTTCGACGGCACGACGACATTCGCCACACCGCACAAAAACATCACGATTGGCGCGAAGGCGACGAGCATGATGAGGTCGTTCACCGCCACTTGCACCAGCGTGTAAACCGGGTCGCCATCGGTGAGATAGCTCCAGACAAAAACCATCGCGGTGCAGGGCGCGGCGGCGAGAATGATGAGGCCGGCGGTGTATTCCTTCGCCAGTTCCGGCGAAATCCACGCGCTAAAAATGTGCTGCATGAACAGCCAGCCGAGGAATGCCATGCTGAACGGTTTAACCAGCCAGTTGATAAACAACGTCACGAACAAACCTTTTGGTTTTTTGGCGATGCCGCCGAGCGCGGTGAAATCCACTTTGAGCATCATCGGATAAATCATCAGCCAGATCAGCACGGCGATGGGCGCGTTGACGTGCGAGCCTTGGCCAAACTCCACTTTGCTCAAAGTCGCCGTGAGTTGCGGCGCCAGTTTTCCAATCCCGACACCAACCACCATGCACAGGAAAACCCAGACGGTCAGGTAACGCTCGAAGAATGCGAGCCGTTTGGGGGTGGTTGCATTTTCGTTGCTCATGATTCGCAGCAGTCGTTTCCGCAGCATTCGCCTTTCGGTTTCAACGCCTGAACTTCAAGACTGGTGATGTAGTCCGAGGTCTTGGCGCCAACGGGCAGCAATTCAATTATTTTTTTGTAAAGCGGATCCTCAAAATTCAACATTGCGTCGATATAGTCGGATTTTACCTTGAGCACGATGTCGGTCAGGCCCGCTTCGCGCACCATTTGTCCGGTTTTGGAAACCAGCACGGCACCTGCCACACAGCCGACCAGCGCTTCGACAATTTTCAAAACTTCCGGTGGCAGTGGTTTGACTAAGGCCATGTCGGATACTGCCACGCGCCCGCCCGGCTTGAGCGCGCGTGCCATTTCGCGCCAGACTTGTGCCTTGTCGGGTGAGAGATTGATGACGCAGTTGGAAATGATGGCGTCCACGGAATGGTCGGCGACGGGCAGGTGTTCGATTTCGCCGAGGCGGAATTCGACATTTTCCAAGCCGGTTTCTTTGCGATAACCAGCGATGTTGCGACGTGCTTTGCCAAGCATCTCCGGCGTCATGTCCACGCCAATGGCGCGACCGGTGGCACCCACTTTGCGGCCGGCGATAAACACGTCAAAGCCGCCGCCGCTGCCGAGATCCAGCACCACCTCGCCTGGCTTGAGCGCGGCGAGCGCGGCCGGGTTGCCGCAGGAAAGCCCCATGTTCGCGCCTTCCGGCAACGCCTTGAGTTCCTCGACCGTGTAGCCCAGTTCGCGTGCCAGTTTATCCGCATCTTGCGGCGCGGAGCCGCAGCAGGACACGCCTGGGCTGCAACAAGCGGCCGAAGTTTCCTGGGCGATTTTGGCGTAACCCTCGCGCACCAATTGGCGCAGCGAGTCGGTTTGAAGTTCAGTGGGCAGGGGAGCATTCATAGTTCAGCAACATTTTTGTCGGCGGCAAATCACCGCCAGATCGGTCTTCAAGATTTGTTTCAGCTTCTTGGCGTCTGCCGCTGCCTCGTCCGTCTTGGCGAGCGATTTGTGAACCCAGTCCAGCGCCTCGCGCACGGCGACGGTTGGAGGCTTTTCCGGCAGGCGGTAATAAACCCAGCGCTCCGACTTGCGCGATAAAATCAAGCGCGCCTGATGCAAAATGGAAAGGTGCTTGGAGACCGTGGACGGCGCGAAGCCGAACAGCTCGGTGATCTGGCAGACGCACAGCTCGCCGCGCCGGAGCGCGAGGAGCATCCGCACCCGGTTCGGGTCGGACAGCGCCTTGGTGATGGCCATGAATTCGCGCATCGGTTTATATTTCGTCAAACAACGAAATAGTAATAATACGGAATGAATCCGGTGGCAAGGTTTGTTTTGCGGGAATTGGCCGGCGTCAGAGCCAGCCGAGTGCGCGGGCGGCTTTCACCAGCGCATAGGCCACGCCGGCGGCAGCCGGGAGCGTCAGCACCCACGCCCACAGGATGCGTTCGACGACGTTCAGCTTGAGCGCGTTGAATCCTTTCGCGCAGCCGACGCCCATGATGGAGGTGGTGATGGCGTGCGTGGTGGATACCGGCATGCCGAAATGCGCGGCGGTGAACAATACGCTCGCACCGGTCGCTTCGGCAGCGAAGCCGTGGACGGGATGGAGTTTCACCATTTTATGGCCGAGTGTCTTGATGATACGCCAGCCGCCGGCGGCGGTCCCGGCGCACATCGTCAGCGCGCAGAGAATCGTGATCCACGCGGGAATGAACTGGGCCTTGGGATCAAGTGCGGGCGGCTGGTAGCCGAATTGCAGCCACGTCGGTAGATGCGAGATGACCCACGCTACGGGCGGCAGGTATCCGGCGGGCGTGCCTTCCGGGGTTTGCAGCCAGGTCAGCCAAGCGGGCGCGGAAAGCAGCAGCCCGGTTTTGGTGGCGACTACCAGCGCGAGCGTGATGATACCCATGGTTTTTTGCGCGTCATTCGTGCCGTGGGCAAAACCCATGTAACCGGCGCTCAACAATTGCAGTTTGCCAAAGGTGCGATTAACCGTGACGGGACGCCAGTTGCGCAACAGAAAATATAGCAGACCCATCAACAGGAAGCCGACGACAAAGCCGACCAGCGGCGAGCTGATCATCGGCACGATGACTTTCCAGAGAATGCCTTTGCCCTGCCACCAGTGTTCTTTGCCGGGAACGGACCAAATAATGGATGACCAGTGGCCGGAGGCCGCGACCACGGCGCCGCACAATCCGCCGACGAGAGCGTGCGACGAACTGGACGGCAGGCCGAACCACCAGGTCAACAAGCTCCAGACGATGGCCGCGATCAGCGCGCAACACAGCACCGGCATGGTGGCGACCTGCGCGTCCACGAGGCCGGACGCAATGGTTGCGGCGACGGCCGTGCCAAAAAAGGCGCCGATGAGATTGGTCACCGCCGCGAGCATCACGGCTTGGCGGGGCGTGAGCACCTTGGTCGAGACGACGGTGGCGATGGAATTGGCCGTGTCGTGAAAACCGTTGATGTAGGTGAACACCAGCGCGATGAAAATGACGAGCAGGATGAGGAACATCGCGCGTCAGGAATTTTTCAGGACGATCTGCATGACGACGTTGCCGGCGTCGTGGCAGCGGTCCACCACCTTTTCCATCAGCTCATAAACGTCGCGGATGACAATGGCGCGGATGGCGTCATATTTGCCGCCGTAAAGATCGCGGAGCAGATCGTTCATGTATTTGTCCGCCTCGACTTCGACCAGCTGGAGCCGGTCGTTGAAGGTCTTCATCTTTTCCATGTCCTCCAGGTTGCGCAACTGCTTGACCATTTCGTGAATCGCGTCGGTGGCCTTGGTCATCATGTCCGCCTGTCTGCTAAAATCAATTCCGTCCAGATGTTTGCCAGCCATCACGAGGCGTTCGGCGAGTTTTTCGGAGGTCTTGGGGATGCGGAACAGCGCGCGGGCCAGCGACTCAATGTCCTCGCGGTCCAGGCCGGTGATGAAGGTTTTGACCAGTTCGTTGCTGATCTGATCGGAAATCTTCTTTTCCTTGCGGCGGGCGAGGATGAGGTCGTCCAGGTTCTGCGTGTTGCGCGGCGACTTCATCAGCTCAATGACAAGCCGGACACTCTCGTGGGATTCCTGGGCGGCGGCTTCGAGCAGTTCCTGAAACCGGTCGCCCTTGCTAAAAAATTGCTGAATGGAAAACATGCACCGAAAATTTTACCAAAACCAAATCGCAGCGCACGAAAATTAGGTTTTCAAATCGTCCCACATCGACTTTGTGCTGCCGGTCATGCGGGTTGAATCGCAGTTGTATTACATTTCGGTAAATTTAGCCGGGCGTCGTCAACCATGAAAAAACGCGCGTCAGCATTGGCTGACGCGCGTTTTTGTTTTCGCAATAGCTTAAGGACGAATCAGGCGATAGAACGCGTTCGGCTGAGCCGGGGTGGGCGTCAGATTGAACGTGTTGCTGCCGCTGGTGTTGATGGTCGTCCAACCCGTTGTCAGGTTGGTGGTGGTCTGCAAGACAAAGCTGCCGTAGCCAGCCGGCCAGGTCAACTGGGTGGCCGCCGGGTTGATGGCGAGCGTCGGCGGCGTGGTCGGCTCCGAGACGGCGGCGCTGCTGCTGCTGTTGAACGCATTGACGAGCGTGGGCGACGCGGCGTCCAGGCTGTTCAACGACGGCACGCCAAAGCGCTTCTCGATGGAGGCGAGAATCGCGGTGGTGTCGTATTGGGTGTGATCCACATAGTTCGTCTTCGCGAGCGGCGAGATAATGATGGCAGGAACGCGCACCCCAGGGCCCCAGATGTCGCGCACTGGCGGCGTGACGTGATCCCAGCGGCCACCGTGTTCGTCGTAGGTCACGATGATGGCGGTGTGCGCCCAGAGCGCGGGATTGCTCTGCACGGCGGCCACGATGTTGGAGACGTGCAACTGACCCTGCAGCAGAGAGGCGTAGCCGGGATGTTCGTTGTCCGGGCCGAGCGGCTTAATGAAAACAACTGACGGCAACGTGTTGTTGGTCACGTCGGCGAAGAAGTTGTTCTCGTCCTGCAAATGTGCGGCGGAACGCGCATTGCGCACGCCGTTGGTCCACGGCGCGTAGTTGTCGAAAAACGCGAATGCCTGATGATGCCACTGGAAGAGGCTGATGGTCGGATCCGTCATCGTGGTGCCATAGTGCGCCGGGTTGTTCGGCGACTGCGCCAGCGCGCGGTCCCAGCCACCGGAATACCATTTCCAATTCACGCCCGTCGCATCAAGACGGTCGCCGATGTTCGCGATGAATGGCCGGGTCAGGTCGCCCGGATTGCTGTCGTTCTGCGATGGCAGCAAGGCGGCGGCGGTGGGGCTGCCGCTGTTGGCGAGGTTGCGGGAGAAGATGGTGTTCACCGCGTAGTTCTTGTCGAACGTCTGATTGGTGTTGCCAAAGACCACGCCGCCAATCGGCGTGATATTGCCATCACGGAACAGACGGCCGGCATTCGGGCTGTTGGTCAGTTGGAGCACGCCGTTGGCGTCCAGCACCGCAAGGCCGTTCGGAAGGAGACTGGCGGCATTCGGATAGACCGGCGCCTGCGCGGCGATCAGGAATTGATGGTTCAGGAACGAGCCGCCAAAAGCCGAGTGGAAGAAGTTATCGCACATGACGTATTGCTGCGCGAGCTTGCCTTCCGGTAACTGGCTCGCGTCGAAGTGGCTCATCACGAGGCCGGGATTGTCGCTCCAGGTGATGAACTTATCGTTGTTGCCACCGTCAATCTGGAACTGTTCTTGCCAGTAGCGATGCACGATGTCGCCGGTGAGGTTCGTCGGGTCAATGAATGCTTCCAGCCCGTAAGGCAGCAGGGTGTTGACGACGGTGGCACTGTTCACGTTGCTGGGATTGGTGAGGAAGCGGGTATCCTGCGTGCCGTTCAACGGCACCGGCGGGTTTTGCGTGGGAATGGTGTTCGCCGCCGGATCATAATTCAGCAGCGTGGCAATCGGGTTCAACGTCAAACGATCAAGCTGATTCGTGGAATTGCCGGTGGCGTTGGCAATGCCGTTTGCGCCGGGGAAACTGCCGTAGAGCGCGTCGAAGCTCCAGTTCTCTTGATAGACCACGATGAAATGGTCAATGCCGGCGAAGTCGCTGGCAGCATCAATCTGGAAGCTGAAGATTTGCTTCTCAGGATTGTTGACGGCGTCATATTCCGGGAAGCTGTTCTGCACCGTGGAATTGATGCCATAGCTCGTAATGGTGAGCGTCTTGCCGTCCGGCGTGATGTCAAATTTGTTGTAGTTGAACGTGTCCGGGCTGTAAAAGTCCACCGGCTGCGGAGCGACCGCCGCCGTGGCGTCGCCCAGCCGCGCGAGGTTGTGCAAGCCCGGATAACCGATCAAACCAATCGGCTCAATGCCCGCTGCGCTCTGCGCATTGGCGAGGCTGTCCGCGAGTTTTTTTGAAAGCGCGAACGTGTGGTTCTGGATGAAGTCGGGGCCGGTCGCACCGAGTGGACCGCAGACGACTTCAAAGCAATACGGCACTTTCACATAGCTGCTCTGGTTCGCCGTGTCGCCCGTTGGCGAGTAGGTGAGTTCGTTGATCCGGTTCTGATGGTCGTCGGTGGCGAGGAACACCACGTTGCGGATGTGATTGTCCGCGATGAATTTCAACAGTGCGTTGCGTTCGGCACGATAGCCGCCCATCCAAGATTTGCCGCCATCGGCGTTGACTGGCGCATAGGTGCTGGCCGCCGGCGACAGCGTGAGCGTGGTGCCGCTGGCGACGGTGGACGCCGGCGTGTTGTTGAGAGTGAAGGTCGTTCCACTCGTGCTGATGCTGGCAATTTTTGAACCAGCGGCAATGCCCGCTCCGTTGACCGGTTGACCGACTACGAGGCCGACGGTGCTGGCCACCGTCATGGTCGTGCTCCCGCTGGCCACCGTCGTGGTGATGGTGGAAATATTTCCGAGCGTGCCGTAGTCCGCCGTCGTCGGCGCATTGAGCAGATTCAAGGCGCCGCCGATCGGGCCGATCTGGTCAATCGGGTCGGAGATGTTGATGAACTTCCACGGCGTGCCGGCCTGCTGCGCGGCGAGAAGCGTTTGTTCGAGCCACGCGAGCTGCGTCACGCCGAGCATCGTGCGGTTCGGGTTGTCGCCACGCGGAGCACTGGTATCGTCTGTGGAACCGTCCGACAATTTCAAGCGGATGTCGCGATAGGTGCGGTCGTCCACGTTGACAAACAAAACATTCTTGCCCCACGGCTGCGCGAAATAAAGCTGGCGCGTGCCATCCGTGCGCGGGTCGGAGACGGCACTGATGAGGCCGCGTTCCTTGACCGGCTGGTAGTTCATGTAAACCTGCTGCAACGTCTGGAAGCCGCCGGATTTATTGATGAACGGCCCGCTGACATTGGTGTCTGCGCCGTCGGTGGTCTTGCCGGCCAAGCCTGTGCCGGTGGGCAAATTAACCGGGTCGGTTGAAATGGCCGCGCCGGCGGGCGCGCCGCCGTTGATATATTGCTTGTTGCCCAGTTCGTGATTGTCATACGCGGTGTAATTGCCCTGGCCCGCGAACAGCGGTTGTAGGCAGTTCTGACCGCCGGGATTCACCGGCAGAAACTGCTGGTAGTATTTGTGCGTAAAGTCCGCGAACAACTGCGCCTTCGTCGCCGTCGCCGTGCTCGTCACCGCGGGCGAGCCGATGCTGGCGGAGGTTTCGTAAATGGTGTCACCGTCGAACATGAAGAAGTCGAGGTTCTTTGCCGGGATCTGGCTGGCGAGCGCATACGGACGAATCAATCCGTCACAATCACCGCTGAAGGCGAAGCTCACCGCCGCCGCCGTATTCGTGGCCGGCGCGGTTTTGAACGTGCCGGCGATACTGAAATTGGTGCCGTCCGTGAAACGGTAATAGTATTGGGTGCTGGCCGCTAATCCGGTGGCGTCCACTTTGGCCGTGTAATCCTTGGTCGTGTCGTTGTTGACCGCGAAACTGGAATAACTGCCGAAGGCTGGATCGGTGGAAACCTGGGCCGTAAGCGCGACGACGGCGGGCGCGTTGGTATCCACGGCGCGCGTCCATAGGATGGCGTCCTGACTGGAGGCGTCCCCGGCGGCGACGCCGAGAAACGATAGATTGGCTTGTGCGGTTAATGCTGTCGCGGACAGACTGGCCACGCTGGCCAGCAGCCGGCCCAGCCGGAATGTTTGCTTGGTTGATTTCATTTTCTCCTCGTTTTGTTGATAGTTCTGATCTGACAACGCTGAACGCCTGATTACTGCGAGTCAGCACCTCCAGCAGCCTTGTCGGGAGAAAGATAAACGGACATTGTTACGATTCATTGCAGTGGTCCGCGACAATCAGGTGAAATGGGAAAAATATTCTGGCTGAAAACTGAAGAACCACGTTTCCAAAAAAGGTTTTCAAAACGAGATCACTCGCTCGCCGCTCACCTAGACCGACAAATTTGCAACCGAAACAAGGATCTAATTTCCATGACAGAAATAAGCCAGCTCGCTCCCGTGATTTCCGATCAGATTGAAAAATAGAATTTTCCAACTCGCGTGGCGCAGATCCGTCCTGGCTTTGTATATGTGGACCGGGGAACTTTCGGGGAATTAGGCTGCCGGACTGCCAGCATTTTTGCCGGCCGTGTGCCGGATGTCCTGCGCTTCACAAAGAAAAACCACTTCTTCGGCAATATTTTTCGCGTGGTCGGCGATCCGTTCCAGGCTCTTGGCCGCGACGATCCAATGCAGGCAGCGAGCGATGGTGTCGGGATTGGCCATCATGTGCTGGGCCAGCGTGTGGTGCATTTCCTTGTTAAGCGCATCCACTTCCTTGTCGCGCGGAATAATGGCGCGAGCGGCAACAGAATCACGGTGAACAAATGAGTCGAGTGCATCCTTGACCATCGCCAGCGACATGCAGGCCATCCGATAAACGTCGAGATTGATTTTGACGGGCGGCTCTTGCGCGAGGTCGCGGGCGCGCTTGGCAATTTTGGTCGCCTCGTCGCCAATGCGTTCAAGATTTTGCGACACTTTCATGGCCACGGTGATGAGCCGGAGATTGCTCGCCAGTGGTGCCTTCGTCAGCAGCACGATGGCCATCTCGTCAATCTCGATTTCGAACTGGTCAATGACGTTGTCAGCCTCACGGACCTTGACCGCGAGATTGAAATCGCGCTGCACCAGCGCCTGCACGGACTGGTTGACCGCGGTCTCGGCGCGGCTGGCCATCAGCAAAATTTTTTGCCGCAGCGCATCTAGTCCCATTTCAAAATGATTTTCCATATTTGATTTTGCAAAATAACTCATCCAAACCGGCCTGTCACATAATCTTCGGTCTGTTTCTTGGCGGGATTAGTAAAAATTTTGGCGGTGGAGTCAAACTCGATGAGTTCGCCGATGTAGAAAAAGGCGGTCTGATCGGAGATGCGCGCGGCCTGCTGCATGTTGTGCGTGACGATGACGATGGTGAAATCTTTTTTCAATTCCAAAATCAATTCCTCGATCCGCGCCGTGGCGAGCGGGTCGAGCGCGGAGGCCGGTTCGTCCATCAAAATAATCTCCGGCTTGATCGCGATGGCGCGGGCGATGCACAACCGCTGCTGCTGGCCACCGGACAAACCAAGCGCGCTGGAATGCAGCCGGTCTTTGACCTCGTCCCAGAGTGCCGCGCTGCGCAGGCTTTGTTCGACGACGCCATCCAGCTCGGCTTTATTATTGGCACCGTGCAGGCGCAGGCCGTAGGCGACGTTTTCGTAAATGGATTTTGGAAACGGATTTGATTTTTGGAACACCATGCCCACGCGCTTGCGCAGCTCGATCACGTCCACGTCCGAACTGTAAATGTCGTGCCCGCCGATCTTGCACGAGCCTTCAATACGCACGTTGTCGATGAGGTCGTTCATGCGGTTGAGGCAGCGGAGCAGGGTGGACTTGCCGCAGCCGGACGGGCCGATGAACGCGGTGACCACCTTCTCGCCAAGCGTCAGCGAAATGTTTTTGAGCGCCTTGCTCGCGCCGTAATACAGCGAGAGCGACTCGATATGAATCAGCGCGGCGCTGCCGGGCGAATTTATCTTCGCCTCCGGCACGTTCAATTTGGGCATTGCAAGATCAGCCATAAATATATTTCAACCGAGTGCGCGGAGCTTTTTCCGGACCCGCGCGCGGATGACGATCGCCACGAGGTTCAGCGCGAACGTCAGCAGCAGCAGCACCAGCACGGTGGCGTAGAGAATCGGCCGCGTCTGCTCGATATTCGGCGACTGCGTGGACAAAACAAAAACATGGTAGCCCAAATCCATGAACTGGTCAGTGACGTGATGGGGTAGCGAGGCCATATAATACGCGACGCCGGTGAAAAGAATCGGCGCGACTTCGCCGGCCGCGCGGCTCACCGCCAAAATCCCGCCCGTCATGATGCCCGGCAACGCCTGCGGTAGCACGACGCGCAAAATGGTTTCCAGCTTGGTGGCGCCCAGCGCCAGGCTGGCTTCGCGCAGGCCGGGCGGGATGGCTTTCAGCGATTCTTCCGTGGCGACGATGACGACCGGCATCGTCATGATGGCCAGCGTGAGCGAGGCCCAGATCAAAGCCGGCTGACCCCAGACCGCGCTGGGATTGTGCAGCACCGCGTCAATGTTTTTGCCGATGAAATTGATGAAGAAACCGAGGCCGAACAAACCGAAGACGATCGAAGGAACACCGGCGAGATTGTTGACAGCGGCGCGGATGAATTTGGTGACGAGGGAATTGTTCGCCGCATATTCCGTCAGGTAAATCGCGGTGATGACGCCGACGGGCAACACGAAAATGGTCATCACGAAAACGCAGATCGTGGTGCCGACAATCATCGGCAAAACGCCGGTGGTGTTGACGTCGAAGAAATCTTTTTTTGGGATCGTCGAAACAAAGTGCCAGGAAAATCCCCGCACGCCGTTGGCGATGATGTTGATCAGAATCGTCGCCAGAATGCCGAGAATCAACAGCGTGGCCAACCCTGTCAGCCCGGTGAAAAAGAAGGAGGCGAAGTCGAATTTTTCCGCGCGGAAATGCTTCCGGGCGTTCATCGTTTGCCCTCCAGTTTCAGCTTGAACCGCTGGATAACCGCGCCGGCCACCATGTTGGAGACAAACGTCACGGCGAAGAGCAGCGCGCCGAGCATGAACAAAATACGGTAATGCGGCCCGCCGGAAACGGCCTCGGCCATTTCGGCGGCAATGGTCGTGGTGATGCTGCGCGCCGAATCAAAAATGCTCCATGACATCACGCTGGCGGAACAGACCATCAGCACGATCATCGTTTCGCCGATGGCGCGGCCAAAGCCCAGCACTGTCGCCGCAAAAACACCGGGCAACGCGGCCGGTAAAACAATCTGCCAGGCCGTCTGCCAGCGCGAGGCGCCCAGCGCCAGCGCGGCCTGCGTGTAGGCGCGCGGCACGCTGGTCAGCGCATCTTCGGCGATGGAAAAAATGACCGGAATGACGGCGAAGCCAAGCGCGATGCCGGCAACGAAGGCATTGAGCCGCGTCTGATAACCAAAAACCTTTTGCAGCACCGTGGCCATGACCAGCAGCGCAAAAAATCCGACGACGACGGATGGAATGCCGGACAACAATTCAATGGTCGGCTTGATGATCTCGCGCATTTTCGGCCGCGCCATTTGCGAAACGTAAATCGCCGCGCCGACGGACAGCGGCACGGCAAACAGCAGGCCGATCAAGGTGGTTTTCAGGGTGCCGACGAGCAACGGAATGATGTTGTATTTTTGGATCTGGCCGACCGGCTGCCAGATGTATTCCGGTTTGTCGTAATGGTTCCATTGATGCGGCAGCACGAGATAACGCCACTCGGTGGTGTTGATGCGCGCATCCGGGTCGTTGCGAAATTCTTCGGGGACTTCGTCCTGCGCCTCTTGTTTCACATCCATCAGCGATTTCAACGTGTCTTTATCCATCGCGGCGAATTGCGCCGGCGTCAGCTCGAGATATTGCTGGAGTTTGGCCGGCGAAAGTTTTTCCAAGTCTGCGGTGGGAATGGGCTTTTGCACCAGCGCGGTGTTGGTCTCGCCAAAAAACAGGGGCAGCGCCTCGCGGGCGACGAACAGAAAAATTAAAAACACCATCACGATGGCCGAGAGCGAGACCAGAAAAATGAATTTTTCTGCGAGCCATTCGACCGGTCGCGCCTGATGGCCGCGATGGATGCCCATCCAGCCGTGCGGGCGATTGTCGTTTTGGTGTTGGCTCACGAGAGAAAAGTTTAGCGGGCGGAGCCGGAATCTCAATGCAGATTCCGCGCTGCCGCCCGCTAGGAATGAACGCTGGAGGAACAGTCGGTCAAATTAATTCCGCAGGTTTTTGGGCAGCGGGAAGTAGCCCACTTCCTTGACATATTTTTGGCCGTCGTCGCTGCGGATCCAGTTCAGGTAGGCGGCAATGTCGCCCTTGTCCAGCGCGGGATTCACATAGACGTAAAGGTAGCGCCAGATCGGATAGGTGCCGGATTCAACATTGTTTTCGGTTGGGTCAATCGCGGGCGAGGTGTCATCTTTTTTGATGGACAACTGTTTCGTGCCACCGCCGTAGGCCGCACCGCCATAACCAATCCCGTATTTATCTTTCAACACCGCCTGCACAATGGCCGCCGTGCCGGGCATGGTCTGCGCGCTGGCCGCGAAGTCGTGACCTTTCAAAACGTGCTCCTTGAAGAACTCGTAGGTGCCGGAGCTGTTTTCACGGCTGTAAAGTGTGATCGGCGCATCTGGTCCGCCGACTTCTTTCCAGTTTTTGGTTTTGCCGGTGAAGATGTCGCCGACCTGCGCGACGGTCAGTTCCTTGAGTGGGCTTTCCGGGTTCACGTAAACCGAGAGGCCGTCCAGCGCCACTTTGTATTCGGTCGGTCGCGCGTTGAAGGCCTTGATGCAATTGGCGATTTCCGCCGCCTTGGCCTTGCGCGACGCATCGCACAAATCCGTGGTCTGGTTTTGCAACGCGGCGAAGCCGGTGCCGGTGCCGCCACCCGTGACCGAGATCTTCACATCCGCGTGGCTGCCCATATAATTCTCGGCCCATTTCTGTGCCAGAATGAGCAACGTGTCGGAACCTTTGACGGTGATGTTGCCGGCGGACGCGGACGCGCTGATGCCGACCGCAACGGCGGCGACACAGAATGATTTAATGAATTGTTTCATAAGCTTATTTTGACTGAAGTTGTAATGTTTTGTTAGTTACGATTGGGTGACGTTTAGAATTTCCACATCACGTCTGCCATGAAATGAATGGAACTGCTGTTGAGGTCAACGGCTGGGCCGGAAGCCTGTTTGGGCAGGTTGATCAGGTCGTTGATGAAGCACGTGGCGGTAAATGTGAGCGAGTCGGTGAACGAATAATTCAATTTCACGAGATGGCCCTTGACGTTGGTGCCGCCAAAGTAGCCAGCCGAGGCGGTGTTGTTCGCGTAATTGCCGGTGGCATAAAAAGCGCCATGGTCATCATCCACCATCTGGTCATACCAGGCATCGGCTTCGAGATACTCGTAACGATAGGAGATGTCCCAGGTTCTTTTCGTGCCGGACTTGCCGAAGGTGGCGCCGATCCAAAACGCATTGTTGTCTTTGATCGCGCCCGGATTATTCATGAACTCGGCGGCGAACTTGACCGGGAACGCTCCGGTATAAAGCGGGAAACTATCGAGCGTGTAGGTGACGCTGGCGTCCGCGATCAACGGCGTGTAATTATATTTCAAGCCGGTGACGGAGGATGAACTTCCTTTCGGCGTGTAAACATAGCGGGTATTGCCCTGGTTGATGTAGGGAACATTGGCGGTGGTGAGATTTTGCGGGCTGACGATCACCAGCGCGCCGACGCCGGCGCTGCTTGCCCACTTGGCGTTCCACTTGGCGTTCCACGTCATCTGCCCGCCATACATGAACGGGTCCTGGGTGGAATTCTGTTCTTCGTCCATCACGAACGCGCCGCCGTTAAAGGCGAGGCTGTGGACATCGTTGAAGGTATAACCGCCCTGCAACGCGCCGCCTTCCGGGGTGATATCCGGATCAAACACCATTGGCGTGAAACTGAACGGATTGTCCATTTTGCCGATGGTGGTGGAAAGCAGCCAGCCGGCGGAATTGATCGCGGTCCATTTGCCGTAGGCCGCGTCCAGATAAATTCCCTTCTTGGTGAAGTTATCTTGCAACGTGGTATTGCCCGAAACGGAGTTGCCGGCCGAAGCCTGGCTCCCGATGCCTTTGGCATCAGCCGAGGTGAGGCGGAAGCCCGCCTCTAAGTTATCCATCATGTTTACCGCTACCCCAAAGCGCAAACGGTAACGCAGCCGCGTCCGGTCATTCAGCGCGTTGTTATTGCCTGAGAATAGCTCATAACGACCGCGCATATCACCGCTGATCTTGTAACCCGTCACCCAGTCGGGCATACCCGTCTTGGCTTGGAAAGCCGTCTTGAAATCTTTGTCTGACTCGTCGCGCAAATCTTTTGCTTCGTTCGCGGTTAGAATTCCTTTGTCCACCAGCTTGTCAATCAGCGCGTCCGAGGATTGCGCGTGAACTTGCGGTGCTAGGGAAACCAGGGCTGCCGCGCCGGCAAAAGCGGCCAGTTTAGTTGTCGTCATCTTTTTTTGTTTTTTCATGATTATTGAGTTAGGAACCGCCAAAAGTCTGCAGCCACCATGTTACAGTCATGCGTCGCTTATGTTACAATTGGGTTACAACGGCGCCTTGGTTTGTGACAAATCGTTATTTTGCTGAAAAAATAACTGCGGGTGCGCG
>CAISEZ010000118.1 GCA_903884535.1 uncultured Verrucomicrobia subdivision 3 bacterium | reverse complement strand
TTAGTGACTCGGCGTTGGCAATTTCCAGTTGCAATCATTCCGCGCCGGTGATGTTATTTGTCTTATGAAAATCCCCGTCTGCTGCCTGGCCGGCTGTCTGCTGGCCGCGTTCGTCACCGTCCAGGCCCAAAGCATCAACTCCACCGCGCCGGCGCTCAAAGTGCGCGACGACTTGATCACCAGCGGCGCGGCCACGCCGCTCGACTTGGGCACCAACTACACCACGCCCGTCACATGGTTCGACCACATTGACCGCTTTCCCGCCTGGCGCACCGTGCCGCGCGGTTTTCAACTTTTTGCCGGCGTGCCGCTGGATATCGAAGGCATGATCTGTCTCTGGGGCGGCGGCAACACCACCAACCTGCACATCGTTTTTCCCGAAGAACGCACCGGCATTCAGGTGAACAAAAAATTTGAATCGCTTTACATTTATCACGCCGGCTTTTTCACGTCGTCCAACGGCGTGCCGGTGTATGCCGTGGTGTTCCGCTACGACGACGGCACCGCCGCCACCAACACCGTGAAACATACCGACGACCTTTTTGACTGGCACGCGCATGATGCGAACAACGTGCCCGTGCCCACAGCGGCGCGTTCCACCCAGGCGTGGGTGGGCGGCGCATTCCCAAACAAGAACGGCAAGAACGATCCGCTGCATTTCACACTGACTGAGCTGGCCAATCCCCAGCCCGACCAGACCGTGCAGACCATTGACCTGTATTCCTGCAAAAGCCGGACCGCCCCGTGTGTCATGGCCATGACCATCGGCAAAGCGGGGCTCATGAAATCCACGCCTTGAGCCAACCGCACGCGGGAAATTATCCTCGTATGGAGACCGAGCACCTTGCGGTGGGCCACCATGATTTTCTTCAGCAGTAAACCGTGAGGGTCAGGACGAGCGGCTGGACGCGGTTGTAGTTCAAAACTTTTTCGATGTAGGTGGCGTTGAGCCGCTGGCCTTCGGGCACGAGCAGCAGGCCGTTGGGCGTGAAAATACCTTTGGCGAGCACCATGCCGGGGCGAAGTTCAGCCAGCGTGACCTGCCGTTCGCGGCGCGGCACGCTGGCGATGTCCTGCGCGTGAAGAAAAATGCGGACGGCGTCACGGTCAAATGCGCTGCCAGCATCGGCCTTGATCTGATCCAGCGCATCGACATCCTCCAACCGGCTGGAAGCAAACGCGACCGGCACGGCGAGCAGCCGCGCGAGCCACGGAATATTTTCGCCCATGAGCTGGTCGGGATAACCGTGGCCGTCAATGCGTTCGTGATGGGCGCGAATAACCTGGCCCACTTTGTCGAGATGGCTGACGAAGGCGGCGAGTTCCTGGCCTAGAATCGGATGCTGTTCGATGAGCGCGCGTTCCGGGCCGGCGAGCGAGTTGGGATTTTCCTGCCAGCGCCGGATGATCTGGCGCGGAATGCCGACGAGGCCGATGTCGTGGAGCAAGGCGGCGCTTTCCAGCACGCGTTTTTCGTCCGGCGGCAGCTTGGCCAGCTCGGCCATGGCGCGACAAAATTGCGTGACGCGCCGCGCCTGATTGCCGAGCGACGGATAAAACGTCTGCATCGTGTGAACGCAGAGTTCGATGGAGCGGCGCAAATTGGTTTCGAGCGCGGTGTTGAGTTCGCCGAGCTGCTTGTTCTGCTGCGCGGTGAGCTGCACCTGCTGTTCGAGCGAGCGGTTCAGCTCCACCAATTGCGCGTTCATATCCTGCGTGGCGGTCTGCAGGTGGGCATTCTGGCAGATGAGCTGGTAACGCTGGACGGCATTTTGGAGCGTGGCGATGAACTCCTCGTGCAGCCACGGTTTGATGATGAACCGGAAAATTTCGCCTTTGTTGATGGCGTTGATGACCGTGTCGAGATTGAGCACGGCGGTGGCCAAAATGCGCGTGGCGAACGGCTGGATCAAACGGGCTTTGCCGAGGAGTTCCAGGCCGGACAGCTCCGGCATCAACTGGTCGGAGATGACAACGGAAAATTTGCGTCGGTTGAGTTCTTCCACTGCGGCGAGCGGCGAACTGCAGGCGACGGCTTCGTAGCCCGCCCGCTGGAGCGTGAGCTGGAGGGCGGAGAGAAAAATCTTCTCGTCGTCCACCACCAGAATCGGATCGGTGGAACGGGGAGGATGATCGAGGTTTTGCATGGCCGCGCCCGCCGTGCTGTCAGGCGGCGGCGCTCCAGGACGAGGTCAGCCCGCCGTAGGAACGCTGCAGACTTTTAAGATTGCGGCCGGCATCGCCAAGCTGGTCGAGGCGATCGCGCGCCGCCGTTTTCGCGGCCTGCAACAAGGTTTGATTGCGCCGGGTGATTTCGATCAGATCGTTGACGAAGACGTGGACGTGCTGCTCTTTTTCAGCAAGGTTACAACCGGCACTGGCCCACTCCTGACGGGCCTGGATGGTGAGCTGGCTGACCATTCCTTGAAAATCCTTGATGGCCAGCTGGCAGTCGGCCAGCAAATCCCAGTTGCGCGTGCGGATCGCCTTGGCTTCGGCGTGCGCGAGCCGGTGCCATTCACGATACGCCAGCAGCAATTCATTTTCCGCACTCATAAATTGGCAAATTGGGATTGCGGCAGCCGGTCATTGACACTCGGCAGCGGCAGCTCATTTTGCTGGTTGAGCATGGCATACCAGGAATCGCGCAACTGCTTCAGCATGGGGATGACTTCCTTGACGCCGGCGCTATTTTTTTTGAGATTGCTCTCGATGATGCGCTTTTCGAAATACTGGTAAAGATTGCGCAGCGTATCCGCCAATTGTCCCCCGGCGTTCATGTCGAGCGAACAATTGAGTTCGCGGATGATGTCCACGGCCTGCTGAAGATTATTGTGAATGGTGGTGTTGCGTTCGCCGATTTCCAGGCAATCGAAACCCAGCAGGCCACGATCCAGCGCTTTGAGGGCGCCATCAAACAACATTAAAACCAATTGGCCGGGCGGCGCCGTCTGGGTCGCGATCTGGCGGTAGGATTGCCAGGGATTTCGCGGTTGCATGGTGCGCATGGCGGTTAAAACTTAAAGCCGTTTGGCCAAGAAACCAGCAAGTTGGTTGAGCACCGGACCGGAGGGATAATTCGGATCGCTCAAAAGTTCGTTGGCCCGGGCGATTTTATCCGCACGGCTGGGGGAAGTTTGGCTGAAAGACCGGCTGATGGAATTTGACGTGCCAAAGTCAGCGGCATCGGCATTGGCGGCCGCCGCCGCCGGTGCTGTCGCTGGACGGGACGGCGTCTGCCGGAGAGGAATTTCCGCCGCCGCACCGGAGATGAAATTAACTTCCATAATTTTATATTTCGGCAACAGGCGGTTGAACGCCGGCCTGTCGCTTTCAAGATGTCCATCGGCAGATGCCATAAACGCTTTAGCACTATTTTCAACGATCCGGCAGCGTCTCCAGCAAGGCGGCCGCCGAATACCGACCAAACCGCCGCGGCGAATTCAGCACCACCCAGCTGCCGTCGTTCGCCACACTCGCCGAATCCTGCCGTTTTTCAAAATGACAGGCTGCGGTGGCAATCGTCGGCCGGGCCGCATCAAACAACTCGTCGGCCGCCCAGATGATCTGCCCGGTGCGGGCGTCCACCAGTTTGAACCGCCAGCCCACCGCCAGCGGCGCGTAGGCGTGGAAGGCCGTCAATTCCGCGAACAGCACGCCGTCACAGCCATATTCCCGGCGCAAAAACGCCAGGAAATCCGCCGGCAAAACCTCGTTGCCGGTCCAGGCGGCCTGCCCGGTCCGGCTCCGCAACCGTTCGGCAGGCACGGTGACCACCTCGAAACGCTTACTTTTGACGAGTTGTTCCCACAAAACGGGCGTGAGCGCCTCGCAGCCGTCGGCCAAGTCGCCGTTCGCATTTGCCGCCGTCAGGGGCAGCACGGCGACGCGCTGGAAATCCAGCGACAATTTGGGCGGATACACAAAAACATTGTCCGGCCGGAAATCCCGCTGGAAAATGGTGGTGTGCAATGGCGTGGTTTCGCAACTGGCCAAAGCTCCGCCCAAGGCGAAAAGTCCGATCAACCGACCCGCACACCGCATTTTTTCCGGCCAACGGCGACGGCCGGAACGGGAACTGGAGTTCATGGGAGTCCTTAAACGTCCCCAATTATTGTTGGATTACATCAAATACCTTCTGAGGGGTTTCTGCCAGCTCGTTTCGAGCTGGAACTTTTTAATCCAACGAACTCCGCCGAGGAAATCATTTTGACCCGGCCTTTTCGGCTGGGCGGACGCCACCGACAAGCAGTGGACGTGTGGTGGCGGGGAGGTTTGTCGGACTTGTTCCGCAAGCCCGGCGGCGTTTTTCGCGCCGTCGGCAACTTTTGGATGAGGGGAACCGGTGAAAAATTTTGAGGACGCGGGTATTCGCAAACGCCGCAAATGCCGTCGGCGCGCAAATCCGCCGCTGCTGCCAGCACCCCGCCGTGGCCGGCGCAAAAATTGCGCTTCAGGCTCACTTTCCGGCGGTTGATGTTTTTTTTCATGGCGGATCAGAGGCTGCCGTTGGCGACGCCCTGCGACAAATAAGTCAATTGCTGGTTGCTGGCCGCCGTGGCGGTTTCCATGTTCGTGAACTCGGAGTTCCACATGGCGGTGTCGCTGGCGATTTTATTTTCCAGGTTGGAAATCTGCGTGGTGATGTCGGTGCTTTGCTTGGTCAAATCGGCCTGCTGACCGGTCAACGTGCCGCTCGGGCTGATGGTGGCGGTGATATATTTATTCAACTGCACGGCCAGACCGTAGGTTGGATCCGAAAACAGCGCCTTCACATCGTTGAGACTATTGGTCAGCGCGCTGGTCAGCGTGCCGGGGTTGGCCAACGCAATCGTGTTGTTGTGGCCGTTACTTTGAAAACCCAGGTCGGCCAAGGTTTTCACGGCCCCGGAAGTGCCGGCGATGTTTTTTACCGCCGTGGCCATTGAGCGCAAGGTGGTGACAATGTCATTGGCATTGGTGTCGCCAGTGAGCGTCCCCGCCGTCACGGAGCCATCCGGCGCGGTGGTCACGGCCATCTGGCTGCTGATGTAGGATTGGGTCGTATTGTAGTCGGTGACAAATTTTTGAATGGCCGTGCTGATGCCGGCCGTGTCAGCACCGACGGTCACCGTGACCGGGGGGATTGAGCCGGTGGTGGCCGCCAACGCCGTGACCGTCAAGCCAGTGATGCCGGAACTGCTGGCCCCAATCGTGTTGGACTGGCTGACGATATTCTGCGAGCTGCCGTTGAGTGTATAAACCAAATTCTGCCCGTGTTTCAGCGTGCCGCCGGACAGCCCGGTGACCGCGAGAAAATTGCCCGTCACATCCTGCATGGAGATGCCCACGTCGCCGGTGCTTTTGTTGGCCAGCACAAACCGGTTGTTGATCGGGTCATACGCGGCGCTCACGCCGGCGGCCGAGGCGTTGATATTGTTGAGCACATTTTGCAACGTGTCGGAACTGGCGTTGTAATTGATGGTGACCCCGTTGATCGTGAATGCGCCGTTACCGCTGCCGCCGTCCGTGATTGTTGTCTGCGTGTCTGAAGCGTTCAGCGTCGCCGCCATGTTGAGATGACCGAGCGGCGCCGTGCTGGTGATCGTGCCGGTATTGGTCGTGCCGCTGCCGTTGTCGTTGTAAAGCTGGGCTTCCCCAAGGAAATTACTCGTGTCGGTGGTGCTGCCCAAGACAATCGCGCTGCCATCACTGCTGGCCAGGGAAATTTTATCCGTCGTGGCATTGTAACTGGCCGTCACCTTGCCGCCGGTGGCCGAGGAAATATTATTGAAAACCGTCTGGAGCGAATCGGTCGTTGCAATATTTACAGTTGCGCCGTTGACCGTGAAGGTGCCCGCCGTGACCGGCGTGGCAAAGCCCGCGGCTCCGACCGTCACCGTGTTGGGATCGCCGCCCGGATCCAGCACCTGGCTGACATTTGAATTGCCAACCATTTGGGCCGGCGTGGCGAGCTGCGAGATATTGAAAACATAACTACCGGGTGTCGTGCTAGCCGCAGCGCTGACAGTGGCGACGGAACTCGCCGAGCTGGACGCCACAACGCTTCGATAAAAACTGGGGTCCAACAAAGTCTGTGCGTCCAGTTGCAGGTTGGTCAGGTCAGTCGCGACGGTGGTATAAGCGGCGTTTTTCTGATTGAAAGCGACCTGCTGGTTTTGCCACTGGGTCTCCGGCGCACGCTCGATGGTCCCCAGTTCCTGGACGATGGTCTGCCAGTTCATGCCCGAAGACAACCCCGACACGGCAAAGGGGGAACCCGTCAGGCTGCTCGCCGAGGTTCCGATGCTGGTCACTGAACTTGAGGCCATATCATTAGTCTTTCGTTAAATTGTTCATCGGCCGATTGCTCGGCCGCCATCGCATGATTTACATCATCGGCTAATTATTAAAAAACTTTAGGCTCGGACGGCACCGGGTGCCGTCCGAGCCATATTTCACCGGTCAGACTGATCCGCTCGCTTATGACAAGAGGCGGAGGACCGACTGGGGCGCCGAGTTGGCCTGGGCCAACATTGCCGTGCCGGATTGGACGAGAATGTTTGCTTTGGCGTAGTTGGTGCTTTCCGTCGCGACGTCCACGTCAGTGATCTGACTTTTGGCGGCCGACAGGTTATTGCTCAACGAACTGAGCTGGTTATTGTAATAACCGAGTGTTTCTTCGTTGGAACCAATGTTCGCACGATCGGACGCGAGCTGGCTGATGGCGGTCGAGACATCGGTCCGGGCCGTTTTCGCCCCGCTGACGCTGCTGATGTCGCCCCCGGTCGCATTCGTGTAGGAGGTGGAGCCGAGGTTGACTCCCAAGTTACTGAACGTCGCGCCTTCGCTGTCGGAAGTCACATTGAGCGTGTTGCCGTTGAACAGGCTGACGCCGTTGAACGACTTGGTAGCCACGTCGTTGACGTAGGATCCGAGCGTCTGATACTCCTGATTATACAGGGCGCGATCGCTGGTGGTCTTGGTGACGTCTTGAGCCGAAACGGAGAGTTCGCTCATGCGTGTCAACGCGCTGTTCACCTGTTGCAGATAACCGTCCTGCGTCTGGTTGAATGAGACGGCATTGTTGACGTTGTTTTTGGCAGCATCAGTGCGGGCGATTTGAGCACCCAGCTTCATCGAAACAGCCAGACCAGCGCTGTCAGCGGCGGGCGAAGTAATCTTCGATCCGGATGACAGACGCGCGAGCGACGCGCTCAAGTTCGAGCTGTTTTGTTGCAGCTGCGAAGCTGCATTCATCGAGGCAATGTTTGTATTAATAACCATAACTAACTCCTTCCATGAGTCACCTCTTGCGAGGTTTAGATATTTGTTACGGGGCATCCCTGCCTCGAGGTGGACCTTGTAAAAGGGCGTCCACCCAGTTTTTCCCCCGGCCGTTTGCGGTCGCCGTCACCGTTGTCCGCCGGTCCATGTGAGTGAACCACACTCACACTTCTAATCCGCCGGACACCACTGCTATCGGCCAGCTCGCGGGATACTTTAGTGAGAAATAAGAAGTTTGTTGACCGCCTCACTCAAACCGTTTTACTTCCACCCGCCCGTTCAAATAGGCTGTAAACACTGCCTGAAACGAACCTTCGTCCGAAAGTGGCCGCGACGAAGGTGAACCTCGCCACCGCAAAAAATCACCGCGCGGCGGTTGCCAACTCCACTTTATCCGCCCCGTGAAGAACTTCACCAGTGCCCGGCAACTTACGGTCGTCAATGCTGGCGAGCGGGTGACCCGCTTCAGCGGCTTTTCCGCTGCTGACACTGAGCGTCACATGCCGGGGCAAAGCTAGCGGCAACTCCAGCGCCCGCGACCAGAGAATTGAATTTTCCGCCAATGAATTGAATCCGTTGCGGCTGAAAATTTGCCGGCAAGCGAGGTTCGCCGTCGTGAACTGCAATTGCCCTAGCAAGGTCGGCGTTTTTTTCTCAGCCAAATGATTCGCCAGCCAGGACACGAAAGAATCTTCAATCCCCAGGCCCAGCGCCCGGCAGCTCATCACCAGATGTTCGATGCAGTTTTGATTCACCCACGCCGCGCCCACCAAACCATATTTCGTGAACCGATCTTCGGCTTGAATGATAAAAAGCTGGTGGCCGCTGACAAAAAGCTGATGGCACTCTTCCAAAGTGTAGCGCACGCCGATCGTGTTGAACTGATTCGTTTTATTGAACAGTTCCAGCGCGCGGCTCATGTGAACATCCTTGGTGTCGTGCAGCACCGCCAGCGACACGCGCAGGTCCAGCGTCTGGAGAAATTCCTCGTGTGACAATTCTTTGCGCGCCGATTCGCGCTGCAACTGCGCCTGCACCATTTCCGTTTTGCGCGCCGATTCGGCGGTGATCGCGCCGGTCTGCGTTTCCGCGGACCAGAGCAGCACGCGTTTCAAATAATACAGCTGGCTGCCCAGCACGCGCACCGCCGGCAACCGGGTCTGGATCGCCGCGCGTTCCACCGGATTATCGTCAATCATCACCGCGTTCTCCGGCCGCAAGTTTACTTCCTGAAGAATTTCCGCGAGGTTTTCGGCCTTGCTGCGAAAATTGATTTTTAGCACCGCAAAATCGGCCAGCGAAATTTGTCCCTGCACAATGCTGTTCCAGTTCGACCGGATGAACGCTTCGTCATTCTTGCTGACGATGGCCAGCAGGATGCCGCGCCGTTTCAAGATCAGCAGCGTTTCGATGAAACCCATCGGCCAGCCTTCCAGCACGCCGAGCGTGCCTTCGGCCGCCACGCCGCGCCACAACGTGTCGTCCAAATCCACGGCCACCAATTTGACCGTATCCTGCTGCTTGAGCGTGCGGTGCATCGCGAAAATTTCGTGCAGCAGCGCCTCGAAAAATTCCAGCCAGCGAGCGGAATAATGCTGCTGCATCGAAGTCGGCGGCTGAATCCGGTTCAAATCGTGATCGTGGTCGCCGTCGCTCAAGCTCGTGCCGTGCGTGAACGACCACACCGTGTCGTCCTGCACATTTTTTTTGCCGATGCTGCCGGAGATTTGATCAATGTCCACGAAGTGCGCGTTTTCCAGTTTGGCCACTTCGGCGGCGAGAAACATATTCAGCCGCTCGACGAAGTGCATGACGTTGCGGACATCGTAGCGCGGCTGGAACCGGCCGCGCTGGTTTTGTTGCGGCACCATGAAGCCCAGCACGAACGTCAGCAGCTTGTGCTGCGTGTTCAATTTGACGACATTCGCCAGGTAACGCGCGAGGTAATCCTGCGTTTGCTGCAAAAACTCCTCGTGCCGCGCCACGTCGTCCGGCAGTTGGAAATAGGCGTTGCCAAAAACGGAGCGCAACGGAATGTGGATAATTTGAAAATCATATTCCTGCGCCTGCGCCGGCGGGATTTCCGGGAACGCGTCGAAATTATTCAGCAGAATGAAATCGCCCTTGTAATCCGGGCTGATCATGGCCGCAATGTCGGGAATCGGCTGCGCGAGACAACCGCCCACCACCAGAAAATGGGAAGCGCAGTCGGGCGTCACTTGGAGATCCACCGGCGTGCGGAAACGCGAACCATTGTGCTGCGCAAAAAAATTCGGCGTGACGCCGATTTGCCGGGCTGGGGCGGCGGGTTCCGGGCTGGGTGCGGCGTTCATGTTTATTTAGTTGGCCAATCGGATTTTGGTTTCTGAATTAATCAGGCTTGTCTATTTCCACGGGCGACATTTCTATGGTCCCATTCTGGTATCGGACGGAATGGGCTGAACTTTAGAAAATGATTTTGGGCCACCTCGGCGGATCGCAACCGTGAAACAGCGCCGGTTTAATTTGACGGTTGTGCTGACGGCTTGGTCGGGAAAATATCGGGGAAGGAATGTGGCCCCGGTGCGATGCGAAATCAGATCGAAGGCAAATCAAAAATAATCTTGCCGGACTTCTGAGCCAACGACTGATCTCGCTTTGCGGAAATTGATTTGGCGGACGGCAAATCGCCAGAAAAAATTTTAGGAAGCCCGGGCGGCTTTCACCGCCCGGGCGCGCCTAAACTGCCGGCGCTTAGCTAAGGAGCTTGAGGACGGATTGCGGCTGCGAGTTCGCCTGCGCGAGCATCGCCGTGCCCGACTGCACCAGGATGTTGTTCCGGGCGTAGATCGTGCTTTCCGTCGCCACGTCCACATCGGTGATCTGGCTGTTCGCGGCCGAGAGGTTGTTCTTCAAGGCCGTCAGCTGATTGCCGTAA
>CAISEZ010000117.1 GCA_903884535.1 uncultured Verrucomicrobia subdivision 3 bacterium | reverse complement strand
CGCCGAGCCGCTGCCCAGCAAGGTCGCGGTCGGATCAATGAACAGCGTCATGTTGTTTTTCAAAACAATCGTGCCGGACAGAAACGTGCCGTTGTGAAGCCAGACAAAACCGTTGACCGGACAAGCATTGATTGCTGAATGGATGGCCGTGGTGTTCATCGTTACCCCGTCGCCCACCGCGCCAAAATTATTGACGTCCCGCCAAAGCGAATTGGTTTGCGTCGTGTTGAAACTGAAATTGTTGGTCGCGCTGATGCCGCCGGCGTCCGTGGCAATGATCTACCAACTATGATTCATCAGCGCGAGGGCAGTTGGTCACGTTTCTCGACAACCATGATCAGCCGCGTTTTTTAAGCGCGGACCGTGCTGACAATCATCTGGAACGGCTGCAGGTCGCGTTGACATTTCTTTACACGGCGCGCGGTATTCCGTGCCTTTATTACGGCACGGAGCAGGCGTTCAACGGCGCGAATGATCCTTACGACCGCGAAGACATGTTCGCCGGGCAGTTCGAATGGGGGCCGTCGCTCGGCGACAATTTCAACCTGACGCATCCGCTGTTTCAACTGGTCGCGAAGCTAAATAATTTCCGCCGGCTCTATCCCGCGCTGCAAACCGGTGGGCAGACCAATTTGTGGAGCGACGCGAACGGGCCGGGGCTATTGGCCTTCGCACGCCGCCTCGGCACGCAGGAAGTTTTCGTTGTGTTGAACACGGCGACAACCAATCAAACCTTGCCGACCTATCCGACAATTTATCCGGCGGGCACGAAATTGGTGAATCTGCTCGATCCACAGGAAACCACCACGGTGCTGCCAAAATCAAAAATACCAGGTATGGTTTTGCCCGGCGCTTCGGCAAAAATATTTATTCCACTGGCTCAAGTTTTGCCGCTCGACCCAACCGTCGTTCAAATTTCACCGGCGCACGATTCAAAAGATATTTCACCGGCTTCATCCGTAAAGATTCAATTCAGCAAACCAATGGATGCGCAGAGTGTGGAAGTAGCGTTTTCAACGATTCCGAACGTGGCGGGAATTTTTTCCTGGTCGCCCGCGAACGATGCGGTGACGTTCATACCAGAGGGTTCCGGTTTCCCGCCCCAAACCATGATCGATTTGCGCGTGGCCGGCACAGCGAAGGATTCGGTGGCGGGCAACCGGCTGCCAGGTGGATTTGAATCGCGTTTCCAAACCGGTGGCCGATGAGCCGCAGCAGCAGGCATTGGTTTCAAAAAAATCAGATGGGGTTGAGTGCATTATATTTAGTGAGGATTGCATTTTGCGATGTGGACGGGCCAGATCAGTAATTTATTATCTGAATTATTAAGCAGCCCAACTCAAATCATCCAACCATACCGCCTATGAACATCAGCCATAAAATTTTCGGAATAAACGCCGGCATGGCCGTTTCCACGCGGAAACATTTCAGCATGTTGGCCGTGCTGGGTATTTCTGTTTATGCGGGAACGTGCGGCACGATTTATCAGTCAGGCGGCTCCGGCACGACTTACACCGACGCGCTGGGCGACCACCAAGGGAGCGCCAATCTGCTGCGCGATATTTCATCCGCCACCATCGCCAATGACGCGAACAATCTCTACATCACACTGATGATTAATCCGGCTGGCAACATTGCCACGGGCGGCAGTTTTAATTATGTGATCGGCATCACGTCCGGCTCCGGGGGCGACACCTCCGCCAATGGCACGACCCACGGCAACCCGTATGGCCGGTCCATCTCTTTCGACAGTTCGTTCGGCGGCATGACGGATTTCATTGGGATTTTCGGCGCCGGCGGCGCCGGTTCGGTCGCTAGTCCGTTCACCAGCTACGGTTTTAACGACTACGCATGGAATACCAACGGGACAAGTTTGACCTGGTCAAAAATCAATCAGGTGGCAAGCGGCATGCCCATTTCCATGGGGCCAGGGAGCACCACCAATAATGCGATCACCGTCACCGTCCCGATGAGTGACTTCGCGGTGAATTTCAATCTCACGCCCGGGACCACTTTCAATTTCGACATTGCCAGCACGGGCACCAGCGGCACTCAGACCGCGTATGACTCGCTGGTGGTGCAAACGAATATTCAAGCAACCTACAGCTCTACGGCCCAATACAACGCGACCGTTCTGGATCAATACACCATCACGGCGGTGCCCGAGCCGACCACCCTGGCCATGGCGAGTTTAAGTGGTTTGTCTCTGCTGTTGTTTCGTCGGCTACGGAAGTAAGCTGGTTTGTTTTCAAATAACCCACTCCGGGAAACTCGAGTGGGTTTTTTAACAGCTCGTTTTGTTGAGGTGGAGGTCGTAGTTTCTCCCACATTGCGCCTAGCTTGTTACGCGACACGAATCTTGCACTTGAGCTTTGCGCCCAGCAAAATCCTGCCGTGCAATCTCCGCCGCTTGACGCCCTGATCCCCGCCCGCACCCGGCGGCAAGCAATGGATTGGAGCCTTGTTCTCGCCAGTCAGGGCATTGAACATGTCATTGACAAAAACGAAGCCACTGGCTGGACATTAGCCGTCTCATCGGCTGACCACGATAAATCCCTCGCCGTGATCGAACTCTATCGCCGGGAAAATCGCCACTGGCGTTGGCGGCAGCCGGTGTTTCAGCCGGGTTTGTTTTTTGACTGGCGTAGCCTCGTCTGGGTGTTGTTGACCATTTTCTTTTATGTCTGGAGCGAGTCGAACACCAACCTGCGAAATATTGGCATGATGGATCGCGCCGCGCTGACGGAAGGCGATTGGTGGCGTCTGTTCACTGCCACTTGGTTGCACGCTGACATCGGCATTTGGCGACCAATGCTGTTTTCGGATTTCTTTTTTTGGGCCTGGCTATGGGCCGTTACGCCCCGGGTGTGGGATTGCTCGCCGCCTACCTCGCCGGCGCGGGCGGCAACGTCTTAGCCGGATTGGTTCATGATGCCAGCGCATTCGGCCTCGGTGCATCCGGCGTGGTGATGGGAGCGTTGGGATTGCTCAGTTTCCCCGCGTTCCCACTTCTAATGCAGCGCGGTTTCAATGCCTTCAGGCTCATTGCCGGTGGCATCCTGGGCGGGCTGTTGCTTTTTGTGTTTGTTGGCGTGAACCCGGAATCGGACGTGGTGGCCCATCTCGGCGGGTTTGTCACAGGATTTTTTCTGGGAACACTTTTGGCCATCGCTCCCCGATTTATTCATCGTCCGCGTGTCAATCTGGTCGCCGGAATTTTATTTGTGGCACTTATCATTCTGCCTTGGTGGCGCGCGCTGACAGGAGTTGGCGCAGGTTTCTGACTGCAATATTTTGGACGTTGCTCGCCAGTGATTACAGCGCCGAAATGGCTCGCGGCGAACCGGTTTGACGAACATGTTGGTTGTTTCCGCGCGATGCGATGTCTGCGGGGATGGCTTTCTTTTTGAACTCGAAGCCGAGGCGGAATTGATGAAATGAGCCAAATAAATCAACGGATTTCCAGTTGTTGTAGCAACGCCGTGGCCGCGGAAAAGTTCGGATCCAACTCCAGTGCCCGGCGCGCTGCCAGTCGAGCCTCAGCCGTTTTGCCCATCCGTGCCAGCACGGTGGCGCGGGCATAAGGGGCACGCGGGTCAGCCGGATCTGCCGATTCGGCCCGCACGAGCGCTGCCAGCGCCCCGGTTTCATCGCCGCGAGTGCTCCGTGCCAGTCCAAGATTATACCAGGCTCGGGCATGGCGTGGGTCGCATTGCACGGCCGACTCCAGTTCGGTCAGCATGCGATTGGTGTCGCCAGACTCATTCAGAGCGAGCGCGAGTTTGTAGTGAAACTCCGCATCTTTGGGCGCCAGTTTCACAGCCTCTTCCAGTTGCGCAACCGCATCAGGCATACGCCCCAACTGGCTAAAAACAATCGCCAGTTCATGCCGGATGCCGGGAGAATAAGGGTCCCATTTTACGGCGGTTTGAAAATAGCCCAGCGCATTCGTCAGGTTTCCCCGGGCGATTTCAAACGCGCCCAGTTGCAACTGGCCGGCCGGTTGGTCCGCGTTGATTTCCAGAAACCGTTTCAAATCCGCGGCGGCGGGCGAGTTCAAGTCCAGCGTGGCGCGCAAGGCCAAGGCGGCGGCGATGCGCACATTTCGCAATGGGTCGGCGAGTTTTGGCTGCAATGCTTTTGCCACGCTTTCGTCATCCACGAGCGGAGCCAGCGACCGGACGCAGGCGCTGCGGACCATGGCATTCGTGTCATTCAGCCCCTGCAATAAAGCGGCAGTTACATTTGGGTCAATCACCCAGCCGCCGAGCA
The DNA here is from genome assembly GCA_903884535.1 of uncultured Verrucomicrobia subdivision 3 bacterium. Classification (GTDB taxonomy): domain Bacteria; phylum Verrucomicrobiota; class Verrucomicrobiia; order Limisphaerales; family UBA11358; genus UBA11358. Next base: position 1,893 of record CAISEZ010000117.1, on the reverse strand, counting down.
AATTGGCCGCGACGGCGCGCCAGTAGGGAATTTCCTCGGTCTGAAGCAAGCGCACCAAATTGGTTCGCGAGGATTCCTCGCCATTGCGGGCGCGGGCGATGATCTGCGCGCGTTCGCGGGTGTGACGCTGCATCTTGTCGCCATACCAGGCAATAATGTTGGTCAGCGACCAGTCGGTAGATTTGTCAGCGTGGCAGCGGTTGCAAGCGTTCGGCACGCCAAATTGTTTGGTGAGCAGCGGATCCGGAATGGTGAAGCCGTGGTCATGCCGCGAATGGCGTTGCATGTAGACGGTTTGCGGCATGTGGCAGTTGGCGCATTCGTTGCCTGCGCTGCCGTCGGCATGATGACTGTGTTCGGTCGGAATGATGGCGGGGGCTTTGGGAAAACCGCCCTTGTGACATTGCATGCAAAGCGCGTTGCCGTGCAACTTCGCCATGTGGAGTGAACGTGGATGACAATCGAGGCAGGTCAATCCCGCGTGCTGCATTTTGCTGCCAAGAAACGCGGTTGCTTCATAATCCTCATCGTGAATTTGACCGTCGGGATAAAATAATTCGCTGGCATCCGCCGTGGCCAATTCGAAGTGGTCATCAAACTTGTCGCCTGGCACAAAATCGCCCGTCAAATCAGCGCGGCGAGCGTGGCACGACTCGCACATGTTGAAAACCTGTTCGCGCGAAAGCTTCGGGAACGCCGGATCATTCGTGCCGCCGTATTTTTTTTGCCACTCCACGTGCGCTTTCAACGGGCCGTGGCAGGCTTCGCAACTGACCGTCGGCTCGGACATCGTCGTGTGATAGGAGTCCGAGGCGGCGTCGTAATTTTTTTGCACGCGGGTGTTGTGGCAAGCTGCACACATCGAATTCCAGTTCATGCCGCGCCCCGTCCAGTGGCCCCATTCACCGGGCTGGCGGTCTTCGGCCCCAAAGACATTGAACCACTCGTTGCTGCGCGGATCGTAGGAAGCCTCCTGCACTTGGAATCGTCCCCCGGGAAAAGCAATGAGAAATTGCCGCAACGGATCCTCGCCGATCACACGGGCTACGGAATTGGTTTCCCACTGGTGCGACAAACCAAGGCCCGCGATTTGCGCGAAGCCGTTGTGCCACTGCACAAACGTCTTTTGCGTGCCGTGCTTGAATTCCCGCGCCGGGTCAAAGGCCGTGCGATCGCGGTTGGTTTGAACCAGCCGTTCGGCTTCGGCATGATGCGATCCCGCCCATTTCTGGTGAGCCTCCGCGTGACATTCCCGGCAACTCGCCGAGCCGGCGTAGTCGCGATAGGGGTTTTTGTTATCGGTGCTAGTGAACTTGCTGCCGGCTGCTGCAGCCGAATTCTTTCCGGTCGAAGCAGGGGACAGCGATGGGAAAATTGAGGTGTCCGCCATCGCCATCGCCACCGCGCAAAACAAAATCATCCCACCAGTCAACAATGAGCGACGGCTATTTTTTTGGGGATGGTCCAGTTTGCTCAGCATATCAGAACTATTAATTGTTCATTCTAGTCGGCGAAACTTGCAGGTGAAAGCATGAAAACAGAACGGACGTGCGAAACAAGGCATTGGGACACATTGCTTCTCATCGTTGATTTCCATCATCAGGATTGATTGGAAATATGGGCATGTCAGTCCCTTGACTTTTTCGGATGTCAGAGGCAGTGTGCAATCAATCAATATTTGTTTGAATCTTAACGACTTTAATATCGCGTGTCGGCGCAATGCTTATAGCAAAATTGCAGGGCGTTTTCCACCAAATATACCGCGATGCGCCCGCCGCCACCGCCGCCGCCAGTATTCACCGCACCGCTGCCGCCGTTGGCGGTGATGCCGCCGGAGCCGGCGAGCGAGCCGAAATTCAGATTCAAGCTGCCGCCCGCGCCGCCGCCGCCGCT
>CAISEZ010000116.1 GCA_903884535.1 uncultured Verrucomicrobia subdivision 3 bacterium | reverse complement strand
TCGGGTTTACAGACTGTGTCCATCTGTGGTTAAAATCTGGCCATGTTGACGACGTTGCGCATCAAAAACCTCGCCCTCGTGAGCGACCTGACGCTGGAGCTCCAGCCCGGTTGCAACGTCATCACCGGCGAGACCGGCGCGGGCAAGTCCATCATCATCGGCGCGCTGAACCTCGTCCTGGGCGAACGCGCCGACCGCACGCTCATCCGCAGCGGTGAAGAGAGCTGCTCGGTCGAGGCCGTGTTCGACGTGAAAAAATTGCGCGCGCCGCTGAAAAGTTTTCTCGAAGATAACGGCCTCGAGCCCTGCGAAGATCATCAGCTCGTCCTCAAGCGCAATTTCTCCGCCGCCGGCACCAACCGCCAGTTTGTCAACGGCTCGGCGACCACGCTCGCCACGCTGGCCGGCATCGGCGAATGGCTGGTGGACATGCACGGCCCGCACGATCACCAGTCACTGCTGCACCCGGCCAAGCAGCTCGCGATTCTCGATGCGTTTGGCGGTCTTGAAAAAGAGCGCGAATCATTCGGCGAACTGGTCCGCCGCCGCGCGGTTTTAGAAACCGAAAAATCCGCGCTGATCGTGGACGAAAAAACCTACGCGCAGCAATTGGATTTGTTGCGCTTTCAGGTTCAGGAAATTTCCGCCGCGCGATTGAAGCCGGACGAGGAGAAAACCGTCGAGGAGGAATTCAACCGCGCCAGCAACGCGGCGAAGCTGCTGCAATTGAGCCAGGCCGCGCTCGATGCTTTGAGCGAGAACGAAAATTCTTTGCTCACTCAGTCCGGCGTCATCGGTCGCGTGCTGGCGGAGCTTCAGCGCGTGGATGCCGGCGCGACGCCGCTTGGCGCGTTGCACGCGCAGGCCACCGAGACGCTGCATGAGCTGCAGTCGGAGCTGTCACGCTACGCCGACAAGGTGGATGTGGATCCCGCACGGCTAGCTGAAGTTGAAGAGCGGCTGAATTTGATTCATTCGCTCAAACGCAAATACGGTTCGTCGCTCGCGGAAGTCATCGCGTTCGGCGATGACGCGAAACAAAAATTGTCGGCGCTGGAAAGCCGCGACGCCGAACTGGCCCGGCTCAACGCCGCGCTGGAAAAACTGGATGCCGAAATTTCAAGTGCCGGGAAAAAACTTTCCGCCGCGCGCAAGAAAGTGATTCCGCCGCTCGCCAAAGCCGTGGGCAAACAACTGGAAGATTTGGGCTTCAAGCAAAGCAAGTTTGATGTGGCGATCAACTCCGTGGCCGCCGAGGTAATGCGGCTCAAACTCAATGAAAGTCAGAGCCCCCTCACGTCGGCTGCTCCAATTAAACAAAGCGGCCTTGACGAGATTGAATTCCAATTTGCGCCCAATCCGGGCGAACCGGCCAAGCCGCTGCGCGCCATTGCGTCGTCCGGCGAGATGGCGCGGGTGATGTTGGCTTTGAAGACCGTGCTGGCCGCCGAGGATGAGATTCCGGTTTTGATTTTTGACGAAGTGGACGCCAATGTCGGAGGCGAGACGGCAAATGCCGTTGGCGAAAAAATGCAGCAGATTGCCGCCAAGCGGCAGGTGCTGTGCATCACGCATTTGCCGCAGGTGGCTGCGCCGGCGGATGCGCATTACGTCGTCACAAAGGAAATGAAGAACGGCCGGACAATTTCGGCGATTGAATTGCTTGGAAAAAATGAGCGCATCACCGAACTGGCGCGGATGCTGGGCGGCCAGAGCGATGCCGCGCGCAAACACGCCGCGGCGCTGTTGAAATAATCCGGGAAACCTCGCCGGCCAAATTGAATTGCCAATGAGCGAAATAGGCCCACCTGCCAAAACGGGTTCCCAGTTCTCAAGCGGGGATGTTTCTACCGGTTCACGCATTGGGCACCGTTGGGCGGTCTCTTGGGATGTGGCCGCCCGCATTGGCCTGCTGTTTGCGGCGCTCTGTTTGATCAAGTTGGCGATGCTGCTGGGATTTCACAATCACCTGATCCAAATTCACTGGGGAATTGTCCGAAAGGCTCCGATTCAAAACTGGGGCAATTTGCCGGTTTTTTCTATTTTTGCTCTGCTGTTGGCAATGAACCTCTGGCAGTTTGGAAATCGGTGTGCCGTTATGGGGGTGGCGACTGTTCGGACGGCCAATGTGTGTGTGCTGGGGCTGGGCGTGGCGTTCATCCTGCTGACCTTTCGAACCGGCAGCAAAAGCTATCTCTTCTCGCTGTTCGCCGGCGCGCAATCCTCGCGGGATTTGTCTGCGGCATTTTTTTCTGCGCCGCCGGTCTGGTTGCTGTGGTTGGTGATTTATGGACTGTTTTATTATGTCTTGGTCCGCCTCCGCCGTGAACATCAGGTGCTGCGGCTCACGGCGGTGTTGGCTGCCGTTTATACGACATTGTTTTTGCAGGACATCAAGAGCCTGCGCAACTCGCTGGTGGTGGTGGACTGTCTGGGCGCGGCATGTTTGCTGGCCGGTGCCGGAGCCAAAAAATCTTTGGGCAGTTTCTGGCTGGTGCAGCCGTGGGTTTGGCTGTTGTTTTTCATCGTCTTCTTTTTTTTCGACGCTTGGAAAAGTTTGCAAGTTGAGTTCATCGTGTTTTCGAGCTTGAGCCTCGTGCTGCTCGCGGGCGCGAGCGCGTTCGCGTGGCGCAGCAGATTTTATCCGGCCTGGTCGTGGCTGCTGCCGTTTGCGTCGGTGGCATTCCTGCTGTTCAGCAACATCAACTATCATATTTATTTGAATTTCCAAAATCTGCTGTGTCTGGGGTTGACCCTGCCGCATTATTTTCTCGAGGAATTTGTGGTGACCTTCGTGCTGTTGGTGGCGGCCACGATTTACCGGCGGTTTCTGCCGAGGGAATCGCTGCTGTGGCTCGACGTGATCAACCTGTTGCTGCTCCTGCTGGCGTTGGCGGATCTGCGGCTGACGCAGATCATGGGCGTGCGCCTCGACTGGCAGGCTTTCAAGTTTGGTGCGGACGCCTCAAAAATGTTTTGGAAAGAAGCCCAATCGTATTTGCCGGATTTGGCGGTCGGGCTGGTTCTGCTGGTGAGTGCTTATGCCATTTTGGTGGGATTATCGCAGCGGGCGGAGGTTTCCGCCAAAGCCTTGCGGCTTGGAAACGGCGGAAAGTTTTTGCTCGCGGCCTTCTTATCGTTGGGCTTCACTGGAAACTGGTTCACCAAACATGACAAAGCCGAAGGCGAATCGGCCATGCTGCTGGCAGCATCCAGCCCTTGGTTCGCTTGGTTCAACCAGACGGTCAATTCGAACATGGATGAAAAAACTTTTGCGGCGCGGGCCCGGCAGTTGGGCATGGCTCAGATGCTGGCACCCACGTCACCAACACCGGTTCGGCCGGCGCGCAACCTGAATGTCGTCCTGATTTTTCAAGAATCGTCCCACAACAAATACCTTTCGCTGTTTGACGGGACAAACAACACCCAGCCGTTGCTTGCAAAATACAAGGATCGCATGGAATTGTTTCCCAATTTTTTTTCCAGCTTCGCCGTCTCCGTGAACGCCCGGTTTGCCGCGCTGACGGGACTTTATCCGGTGGTCAATTATGAAACTTTTACGTTTCACCGAGTGGACGTGAAAAGTCTTTTTGATGTTCTGCACGAACAAGGCTATGTGTCTTCGGTCTTTGATTCAGCCTCGTTTGATTACACCGGGTTCCGGGAATTTTTACGGGGGCGCGGCATTGACGCCATGTATGATGCTGACACCCTGCCTGGGCGGGTCGATGAACCACCGCTTGCTTGGGGCGTGCGCGAAGGCGTGACGCTAAAGGCTATCCAGTCCCAGATCAAACAATACGCGTCCGGCGGACAGAAATTTTTCCTGCTCTACGATCCAGTGGCGCCGCACAATCCATTTGACGGCATTCCGCCCCAGTTCCGCCAATTTCCGACTCCCAACCCAACCGATTTCGTTTCCCAATATCAAAATGAATTGCTTTATCTCGACTGGGTTATAGCTTCCATTCTAGACGAGTTGAAAAACAACGGCCTCTTGGATCATACGCTGGTCATCATCACGGATGATCACGGGGAAATGCTTGGGGAAAACGGCGGACCCATCGGCCACGGCTGGGTAGTCACGCCGGAACTGGCGAATATCCCCCTGATTATCATGGACCCGGCCAAGCCGGGCTATCACCTCAACCATACCATCGGTTCGCAGGTAGATTTGTTGCCGACCATTTTGGATTTGCTGGAGATTCCGCTGCCGCTGGACCAACTCTATCAAGGGACATCACTGTATTCCGCTGCCGCACAGGCGAACCGTCGGATTTACTTAAATTCGTTCCAGCAATACGCGGTTCTCGAAGGACATCGCTTCCTGCGCGGCGACCGAGAAACCGAAACGGACGTGGCGGGCACCAATTCCCTTTTGAGCGCCTTCGCCATCACCAATGCCGGCGCCCGCACCATTTTTCCTGAAATCATTTCGCCCCAGGTTTCACCGCCGGCCATTTCCGCATTTGAAGCGTTTCAGGAAAATCTGCTGCAAAATTATTCCGGCTACCGCCAGATGATTCACCGGGCGGCGGCGGAGGGAAATTGACGGCGGTCTCGCCGGAAATTTCCGTTTGCACGGATTGGTTTGACCGGCGCGCGTTTGATTGTTAAAAATTCGGCGTGATTTTTTCCGCGCCTTCAACTTTATGACCAAGACCAAACGTCCCCAATATTCCAGAATTTTGCTTAAATTGAGCGGCGAGGTGCTGGGCGGCGAAGGCGGTTTTGGCATTTCGCCCGAGGCCGTTCAAACCATGGCGGAACAAATCTGCGAAGTCCGCGAACTGGGCGTGCAGATCGTGGTCGTCATCGGCGGCGGCAATATTTATCGCGGTTTGGGCGCGGCGGAACGCGGCATCGAGCGCGCCACCGGCGATTACATGGGCATGCTCGCCACCATTATCAATTCGCTCGCACTGCAAGATGCGCTGGAAAAATTAGGCGCGCCGACCCGCGTGCAAAGCGCCATCGCCATGTCGCAGATCGCCGAGCCGTTCATTCGTCGCCGCGCGGTTCGTCATTTGGAAAAAGGCCGCGTGGTGATTTTTGGCGGCGGCACGGGCAACCCCTATTTCTCCACGGATACGGCGGCGGCGCTGCGCGCAAATGAAATCGGCGCGGAAGTCGTTTTGAAAGCCACCAAGGTGGACGGCATTTACGACAGTGACCCGAAGAAAAACCCCCAGGCGAGCCGCTTTGAAAAAATCACTTATATCGAGGCGCTGCAACGACAGTTGAAGGTGATGGATTCCACGGCGTTCTCCCTGTGCATGGATAATAAAATGCCCATCATCGTTTTTGATTTCTTCAAGCCGCACAATCTCAAGCGCGTGGTGCTCGGCGAAAAAGTGGGCACGCTCGTTACCAGCTAGCCGCGCCAAGATTCATGCCCGAACTGCCCGAAGTCGAGGTGCTCGTGCGCCATTTGCGGCCGCTGCTTTGCGGCAAAACCATCCGTGAAACCGGCGTCCGGCGCAAAAAGGTTTTGTCGCCGACCTCGGTGGCGCGCTTTAAAAAAACTCTGCGCGGCGCAAAGTTCATCGAGTTGACCCGGCGTGGAAAATATCTGCTGTTCCGGTTGCGCCCGAAAAACCGGCGCGCGGATTTTGTTTTGCTGGGGCACCTCGGCATGACTGGGCGGATGTTCCTGGCCAGTAAAACCGATCCGTTGCCCAAACACGCCGCCGTGGTGTTGGATCTAGGCGCAAAAAATTTCATCTACGAAGACACGCGCTATTTTGGCCGGCTTACGTTGGATCTTTCATCCGTGGCCAAACTGGGCCCGGAACCGCTGAGCGATGAGTTTTCTGTGACCGGTTTCACGCGGGAGTTAAAAAAATCGCGCCAGCCGATCAAAGTGAAATTGCTGGACCAGTCGCTCGTCGCGGGCGTCGGCAACATTTACGCCAGCGAGGCGCTTTTTCACGCCGGCATTTCGCCGCGCTGCGCTGCCAACAAGGTGACCGCGCCGCAAACGGAACAACTTTGGCATTCGATCCGGAAGATTTTGACGGAAGCGATTGCTTGCGGCAGCACCTTGCCGTTGAATTTCAGCGCCGGCCAGTCGGGCGGGCTGTTTTATTTCGGCCGCACGGCGGGCACGCCGGATTATTATTCAGAACGATTGTGTGTTTATGATCAGGTCGGACAGCCGTGCATTCGTTGCGGCTCGGGCATCCGGCGGATCGTGCAGGCGGCGCGGAGCACTTTTTATTGTCCGCGCTGTCAAAAGAAGTGACGAATCGGTTTGACGAACGCGTGGCGATTTGTAAAATAATCATCCGTTTGCGTTCCAGAATAGCTCAATGGTAGAGCACGCGGCTGTTAACCGTGTGGTTGTAGGTTCAAGTCCTACTTCTGGAGCCAAC
>CAISEZ010000115.1 GCA_903884535.1 uncultured Verrucomicrobia subdivision 3 bacterium | reverse complement strand
TAATTGGGCCTTTAGTGCCAGCGCAGCCATTGTTGGCAACAGCGCAGTGCTGAATTTTTCGCAGGACATCAAACGCCCAACCAATGGCACGCAAACAATTTATGTGTCCTACCTGTTATCCGTGGCTCAACAAGGTCAAGCAGGCGCAGGAAATGACGGCAGGTATATGGGCTTCCTTTGCCAAAGCAATCTGCTTGAGGGGCCTGGTTCTGGTGGTGCCTATACAAATTGGGCGCAAATGTTTAATACCTACTCCAACACGGCAAGCACTCCGGCAAGTCCCAACCTAGGATTTGGCACTCAAATCCGTTATGCCTCACATGGTGTAATTCAGGCAACCACTGGTGGGGCAAATCCTTATTATGTTGAACCGTGTGACACCTCTTTGGGTAAAAGCAGTTCGAGCACGGCTGGTGGCGGGAAGACTTTCGGCACGCCTGTCTTTGTTGTCGGCGCTTATCAGTTTTCATCGTCTAGTTCTATCAATGATACCAATGCAGTTTGGGTGAATCCGGCCCCTAGTGCCTTTGGTGGGGCTACGCCACCGATAACCGCCGTCGTGCTTGAATCAATTGTGAACACCAACAAAATGACCGATATTGCCGGACTGGTGCTGATTGACCGGGTAGGGGCGGGTGCATCAGGCGGTCTTGGGACAAACTATGTTGCCAACCTGATCATTGGCACCACCTGGTCGTATGTGACGGGCGGTCCGGAATTCACCAACCAGCCCGTGAGCGTCCTTTACAATCAAGGCGCGACCCGTTCCTTTAGTGGCGCAGCCGTGGCCGCCGCCCAGTCCGTGACCTATCAATGGCAGCGGATTGTTGGTGGCACAACCAACAACCTGACGGACGGTGTGGGGACGGCGGGTGGCGGGGCCACCGTCAGCGGTTCGACCGGCAATACTTTGACCCTTGCGGGCGTGACTTTAGGCGACGCCGCTGGCTCTTATCAATTGGTGGCCACCGCGAGCGGCACGGGTTACGCTTTGACCTCGCAGCCGGTGACGATAATCACGGATCCGACCATCACCTCAAACCCGGTGAACATAACAACCAACTATGGTGGAACAGTAAAATTCACAGCCATAGCCACCACTTCTCAAACCACGATGGCTGCCCAATGGTATTTTGGCTCGACCCCGCTCACAAACGGGATTCAAGCGGACGGCAGCATCGTGAGCGGGGCTACTAGAGCCATTACCGGCACTTCAATGACCACCACCTTGACTTTGTCAAACGTGACTTATCTGGAGGATGGCAATTATTCCGTGCTGGTTACCAACAATGTCAACAATGCCAATTCCTCCACAGCCGCAACGCTGGCCGTCAACGACCCGATTATTGTGACCCAGCCCAACGCCATTCCTTTGGTGATATCAACAGGAGGCTCCGGTTCAATCTCGGTCACGGCGGCGGGCTCCGGTTTGACCTATCAATGGTATGGCGTCGCGCAGGGTCAATTGAGCAATGCCGGAGACTTCTCCAATGTAACGACGCCAACCCTGACGATTGCCAACGCGCAGGCGGCTGACGCCGACAATTACTATTGCGTGGTCAGCGGCAGCAGCACCGCGACCGTCCAAAGCTTGCAAACGGCAGTTTTTGTTGAAAGCACCGCCGTGGGGCCGTTTAGCCAGAGTGATTGGCCAACCTCCATCGCCCAAAACGGCAACGTGGACTATCGCATATTCGATCCTAATGCCACGTTCAGTTTTCCTTCCGGATGGAACAATGTGATGACCATCCCGGCAAGTGCTGGCGACCAGACGTGGACTCCGGTGACACTCAACGGCGAGTTGGGCTACCAGATGACGGGCACATATCTAAATATGGCCGACCCGTCCCCGTATTGGCTTAAATATACAAATGTTCCTGTCATAGACATTCTTTTGAATGTTTACGGAAATTCGAGCATGTATGATGTGAATGGCAACGGATTGCCAATCACTTATTCGTATGGCAATACCGCGGATGCTGCTTATGAGCATGCCGGCATATTTCCGTTGGGGGCGAACAACGGCCAATGGAACTGGGTGTTGCTTTCGGTAACCAATGTCATGGATGTGAATGGCTATCGCACCGTTGGCGACCCGACCTATGGAAAGACTGGTGCCGGCGGGATAAATAGCGGGACCATCCGTATTGAAGGGTTTGGAACCGGCTTTACCGTTCGTTCGATTGCCATGGGGCCGCACGGGGCATTTGGAACAACCAACCAGATCAACCGGTTCGCGGCTTCCATCGCCTGTTCGGCGGAACCGACGAATAACCTGGCTTGGATTGACTTTAATCTGAATACATCCAATAACTTAAGCGTGATGAACAACGCCGGTATTGGTGAAACCTATACCGTTCAAAGCGGGGTGGGTCCGGCGGGCGACTTGCGCAAGGCCATTCAACCCACCTCATTGACGGAGTTTCCTATTTTGAACAATTACCTCGGTCAGCCCTGCAATCAAAATCTCACCATGCAGGTTTGCCTTGAATTCTATGATGATCCGGCCTTGGCTGGGTCATCCTTCGGTCCTTATCAGTTTGCCACGGATTACCAGGGTGATTTGGCAAATTACACCGGCAGTCCTTATACGCTGACCGGAAGCGGGCAGTGGATTAAAGTGGGCTTTTATGTCGGGCCGGTGAATCTGAATGGAGTCAACTCGGCGCCGCTGACCGGCAGTCCAACCATTCAGTTTAACGGCAGCGTTCCTTACATTGACCGCGTGGAAGTCGGTCTGATTCGCACCGGAACCAATGCGCTCGCCGGCCAGATTCCAGACTCGAACTACCATATCAATCCGTTCATATGCAACACCAACTATGGTTATTATGCAGAGTGGAATCCAACCGCTGGCATCACAAATAATGTTGATATTGCGGGCGCCTATTCGACATCCACAGTAGGGCCGGCCAACGACCAGCGGATTGCCGAAGTGCCGGATTCAATCAGTGGCGGCAGTGCCTCTTATCTCCAGTGGAATTTGCTCAACCAGGTTTTTGGCCCCAACCTGCAGGACAACGCCGACGTGATCATGAGCATGACATATTATGACGACCCGGCTCTGGCTGGAAACACGCTGTTTCCCAATGTCTATTCAACCTTGGTGGACGGGAATACAGGCACCATTTCGCCATCGAGCCCCTATAATGTGCCGGTCACCCTGGTGGGCTCCGGCAAGTGGCAGGTGGCGCATTTTGAACTGCCAAACGTGAACTTCCAAAATGGGGGCGGTCAATATGTGTGTCGTTACGCTGCCAGCGCTCCGGTGTATGTCTCCCGCGTGCGTTATGACGTAATCCGCCCCTGTGGCCCGTTTGAGGGCGTTGACTATCTGCAAAGCCTCGGCATGAGCAGCATCAATGCACAAATCAAACTCAACTGGCTGGGACAGGCGGCGCTCCAAGGCGCACCAGTGGTGACCGGAGCTTATACTAATGTTGTGACTGTGACCAACATTGCCAACAACATTTATACGCCAACCATGACCAACACCGCCGAGTTTTTCCGATTGCAATTCCCAAGCTATCCGACGAACTTGAGCACCAGTCCGGTTAATCCGTAAGTTGACGGTCAGGCAAATCAGGCACATGGAGCATTTCCTGTCGCTCCATGTGCCGCTTTTAGGGTTGCAGGTAAATCCGTTAGTTGGTTGGATGTCGAGCTGGGGAAAACTTATAAATATGAACTTTTGTCGCCAACTTGCCAAGCGGGGCAAGAAAAATGCCTTCACGCTGATTGAGCTTTTGGTGGTGATTGCCATCATCGCGGTGCTCGCGGCGCTGTTGTTGCCGGCGTTGTCGAAGGCCAAGCAAAAAGCGAAAGCCATCGGCTGTCTCAATGACATGCGGCAGATGTTGCTGGCGTCGAAATTATATCTGGATGCCAACAATGGGGTGATGATTCCTTTGTGGGTGGAACAGGGTGCCGGAGGCGGCGCTTGGAATTATGACCCGGCCTCGTTCGTGATCAACTCGCCGCAGTTCCTGTGGTGGCCAGACAAGCTGCGGCTGGACGGCTATACGGCGTCGCAAACACTGTATGATTGTCCGGCGCTGACACTGCCAGCCACGGCAACCGGCGGGAATAGCGCAAGCACGAATAATCCGCTAGGCATCGGCATGAACTACCCGGAATACGGATGGATTTTGCCGGTGGCGGGTTTTTCAAGTCCAGTTTATGCGGTGAGCAAGGAGAATCAGGTGGTAAATCCGAGCCAGTCAATTGTGTATGCGGATGCGGGGGGGATTGCCAATCCAGCGGAGCCGAACGCGGATAATTGGGTGGAAGTGCCGTCAACGGGTTGCGCCTATTTTCGGGTGCCCAGCGATCTGGCGGGGTATTCGGTGGGAGATTCGCGGTCGGTGCCGCGGCATGGCGGACGGGTGAACGCGGCGTTTTTCGACGGCCACGCGCAGGCGCTGCGCAACAGTTCGATTTGCTACAATCTGCCGAGGACGGACAGTTCTGTCTTGTGGGCCAAGAATAACAACGGCAACATGCCGTGATGTTGAAGTCTTTCAGTTATGTTCGATCAAGCCAGCCGCAACCTATGCCGCTAACTCTGGGGCAGACTAATCCAGTAAGAACATGGCCGGGCGTTTAACAGGCATTCCGTCACTAAAACGCATACTATGATCAAACCACCAATCCTTGTAATAGCTGGATTGCTGATTATTTCCAAGGAGGTTTGCGCGGCGGAGGCTCTTAAGTCGGGCACGGCAGGCAAACCAAACATCCTCTTCATTCTCACCGATGACCAGCGCTGGAATACTCTGGGGTGCATGGGCGACACCAATATTCTGACGCCAAACATCGACCGGCTGGCGCAGGAGGGAGTGCTGTTCCAAAACCATTTTGTCACGACTTCAATTTGTTGCTGCAGCCGCGCCTCCATCTTCACCGGCCAATATATGCGGCGCCACGGGATTCCCGATTTCGAGAAACCGTTCACGAGCGCACAGTGGGCGGAAACTTATCCCGCGCTGTTGCGGGAGCACGGTTATCGCACCGGGTTCATTGGCAAGTTCGGCGTTGGGAATGATCCGTCGGTGTATGCCATGTCCAACCAGTTCGATTACTGGCGCGGCATTCCCGGACAGGGCGGCAAATATTTCATTGAGCCGGGCGATACAAACCGGACGCACCAAACCTCGCGCATGGGGCAGCAGGCACTGGAATTTCTCAACAGCAGTCCCACAAACCGGCCGTTCTGCCTTTCGATCAGTTTCACCGCGCCGCACGCGCGCGATCAAATGCCGCACGATCGCCAATTCACGCCCGACGACCGGGACGAGCCGCTTTATGCCGGCATCACCATGCCCCAACCCGTGACGGCGACGGATGCGTATTTCCAGTTGCTGCCAAAATCCGTCCAAACCTCCGAAGCCCGCACGCGCTGGCATTGGCACTTCGACACGCCGGAAAAATTCCAGAACAATACAAAGGATTATTACCGCCTTATCTCTGGCATTGACCGCGAAGTTGGCCGCATCATGGCGGAACTGAAAATGCGCGGGCTGGCGAGCAACACGGTGGTGATCGTCACCTCCGACAACGGCTATTTCCTTGGCGACCGTGAACTTTCGGACAAGTGGTTCATGTATGAGGAGAGTCTCCGCGATCCACTGATCATTTGCGATCCGCGCGAACCGGCGGGCAAACGGGGCCGGAACGAGCAGGCGATGACACTGAACATTGATTTTGCGCCGACGATGCTGGACTTGGCCGGAGTGCCGCCGCCGGCCGGGATGCAGGGGCGAAGCCTGATTCCACTTATTGAGAACCAGCATCCCGCCGACTGGCGCACGGAGTTTTTCTACGAACACCATTTTGCGCCAGACATCATTCCGCCGAGCGAGGGCGTGCGCACCGAACGCTGGTCTTATATTCGCTGGGTGGACGAGAAACCTTTAATCGAGGAGCTTTACGATCTCAAGACGGATTCGCTTGAGGGGCACAATCTGGTCGCTGATCCTGAACACGTCAACACGCTCGCACAACTTCGGGCACGCTGGGAGAAATACCGGGAAGAATTGAAATAATGAAAAGCAAAAGGGTTCTCTTCTTGTTCATGGCGACGCTCGCATATGCTGAAGACAAGCCCGCAACCACTGCGACCCTGTCGCCGCCCCAGAAGTCGCATGTGCCGCGCATGAGTTACATTGAAAACGGCAGTATTCGACTTGGTGTGGATCTTAATCTCGGTGGTGCGATCACTTATCTGGCACCGGTCACGAATCTGGACCTCAACGTCATCAACAGCCACGATTGGGGGCGGCAAGTTCAACTTTCCTATTACTCCGGCCCGGTGCCATTTAATCCGCCCGGCACCGAGATGGCTACGAACTGGTCGTTTCTCGGCTGGAATCCTATCCAGACCGGCGATGATTACGGTTTCAAATCGCGAGTGTTGGCATACACAAACACCGGACGCGCACTTTATACAAAATTCATCCCGATGCAGTGGCCGTTGAAGAATGTTCCGGGTGAGTGTGAATGCGAAGTTTGGCTGGAACTTGAAGGGCCGGTGGTCAAAGCGCGGTGCCGATTGACAAACCACCGCACCGACCCTACGCAATACCCTGCACGCAACCAGGAATTGCCGGCGGTCTATGTCAACGCACCGTTTCACCGATTGATGACTTATACCGGCGACAAACCTTTTTCCGGCGATGCGCTCGCGCAGATAAACGGCGAATTAGAGAACAAACATTGGCCGCAATGGATGGCTACGGAAAACTGGGCGGCGGAGGTCAACGATGCAGGCTGGGGCTTGGGCGTATGGAATCCAGATGTGCTATCGTTCAGTGGCGGCTTTTTCGGCACGCCCGGCATGGGCGGCCCGCGCGATGATTCGACTGGTTACATCGCACCCAACCGGTGTGAAATCCTTGATCATAACATTGTCTATGACTACCACTACGAACTGATCCTCGGCACGTTGAAAGAAATCCGCGCCCGCGTTTATGGCGATGCTGTGAAGCCTGCTTCTTTAAGTTATCGCTTCGAACAGGATCGGCAGGGTTGGTATTATGCGGACGCGACCGATGCGGGTTGGCCGATTCACGGCGAACTGGATGTAAAGCTTGGCGGCCAGCATTCGCAAATCTTCAGTCCAGGTTTTATGATGCGCGGAGAAATCGCCCACCGGCTTACCATCGAAGCTGCGTTCAGTAATGCACAGACCAACGCCACAATTTATTGGCGGCGGCTGGATAACAAAGATTTTGCCGAGAAGCAGGCGCAAAGCTTTGTGGTCATGCCGGACGGGCTGTATCATCATTATGAAATCAATCTCGGACTATCACCAGAGTATCGCGGGGTGATTACGCAATTACGGCTGGATGTTTTGTCAGCCAGCAACCTGACCGCCCGCGTGCGGGTGAAGTCGGTGACACTTGGCCCCAATGTTTTGTCCAGCGAGAATAAATAAATCACTCACTCATTTCCAACCAGATCATGCAAATAAAAAAAATGAATAGCGCTCCAACGGCAACCAGGCTTGGTCGCAAGCCTGTGATGTCATTGTTATTATTTCTTAACCTTACCTGCTTCGCGGCCTTGATGCCGGTTGAGCCACGTTGCGAGTATCGGGTAAACCCACAGGGAATTGACGAGGCACAACCGCGATTGACCTGGCGGGTTGAGTCACCCGAGCGCGGACAACAGCAGACGTCCTATCGCATTCTTGTGGCGTCCGATGTAAAACTGCTTGGCAGTAACTCTGGCGATTTGTGGGACAGCGGTTCGGTAGCCACCAATCAAACGGTGAATATAACTTACGCCGGAAAACCGCTGCAAGCTCGTCAGCAATGCTTCTGGAAAGTCTGCGTGTGGGACAAGAATGGCAAACCTCGGTGGAGCGAGATCGCAAGCTGGAGTATGGGTTTGTTGAGTTCGGATGACTGGCAGGCAGATTACATTTCATTCCGCGACCCGACACCGGTTTGGAAAGATAAGACGAATCTTTGGCTGCCGCCCGCGCATCAGTTTCGCAAGGAATTTTCCACCGCCAAAACCGTTAAGCGCGCGATGATTTACGCAACCGCACTGGGTATTTATGAGCTTTATCTGAACGGCCAACGCGTCGGCGACGCGCGGTTCGCACCCGGCTGGACGGATTACCATCAACGCGCTTATTACAATACTTTCGACGTCACCTCGCTCGTGAAGTCCGGCGGCAACGCGCTCGGTGCGTGGCTCGCCGATGGCTGGTATTCCGGCTACATCGGTTTTGGTTTGCTCACGGGCATTGGCACGGAACACATCGGGCGCAATACTTACGGCAAGACGCCGGCGCTGATGGCACAACTTGAGATCGCATATACCGACGGCTCACGCGAAATTATTTCGACGGACAAATCGTGGAAAGTCACCGGTGACGGCCCGGTGCGCGAAGGCGATTTTTTGATGGGCGAAACCTACGACGCGCGGAAGGAAACGACTGGCTGGACTAAGCCGCATTTCGACGATGCTAAATGGGATGCTGCAATTCTTGCTTCCGAAAACGGCAGTGTGCCGGCGACGTTTTACGAATTCGCCAACGGAGATAAGCCCGGCGATGAGGTAAAAGTCAAAGGTCGTCCGGTTGATCTCGGCTTCCATCGTCCGCCAAAGCTCGAAGCGTTTCCCGGCTTGCCGGTTCGTCCGACTCAAGAAATTAAACCGGTGGACATCTCGTCGCCGACCAACGGCGTTTACATTTTCAATCTCGGTCAGAATTTCGCCGGCGTCGCGCGCTTGAAAGTCAAAGGTGCGGCGGGCACCCGGATTCAATTGCGTTATGGCGAACAGTTGCACGCAAATGGCAGTTTGATGACCGAAAATTTGCGCAAGGCGCGCGCCACGGATTTTTATATTTTGCGCGGGGACCCCAAAGGCGAAACTTACACGCCGCGATTTACCTTTCATGGCTTTCAATATGTTGAAGTCACGGGCTTCCCCGGCAAACCCGGCAAAGACGCGATTACCGGTGTCGTGCTGCACAGCGATACGCCGTTGACCAGCGGATTTGAGTGCAGCGACCCGATGGCGAATCGTCTATTCAAAAATATTGTCTGGACGCAGCGCGCAAACTTTTTGGATTTGCCGACGGATTGTCCGCAGCGCGACGAGCGTTTTGGGTGGATGGGGGATGCCCAGATTTACGTGCATTGCGCGACGCTGAACGCCGATGTGGCGGCGTTTTACACGAAATGGCTACGCGAAGTCATGGAATCGCAACGGCCCAGCGGCACGTTTCCCGGCTACTGTCCGTATCCGTTCCAGCACGGCTGGGATTTCGGCACGGCGTGGTGCGACGCAGCGGTGATTTGTCCGTGGACCGTCTGGCAGGCCTACGGCGACACGCGCATCATTGAACGCTGCTGGCCGTTCATGGAGAAATTCATGGATTGGCGCAAAAGCACGAGCACAAATTATCTCGGCATCATCCACGGCAACGATTGGGGCGACTGGTTATCGTTCGGCAAAAAAACACCGCTTGATTATGTGGACACGGTTTATTTTGCTTACACGGCGAAACTCATGTCAGACATGGCCGCCGCCATTGGAAAATCTTCCGAGGCCAACGACTATGCTGATTTGTTTCAGCACATCAAAGCCGCCTTTGACCAACAATATTTGAAATCGGACGGCTCCTTGACGCTGCACAATGAGACCGCCTACGCACTGGCGCTTTACATGGATTTGATTCCCGCCGATCTGCGCGCGAAGTCGGGGAAAATTCTGGCGGACAAATTGCGGGCTGGCGAAACAGAGAAAAATTCCGGCATGACCACCGGCTTTCTCGGCACGCGGCCATTGCTGCCGGTGCTGACGAGCGTTGGCGAAAACGATCTGGCCGTGAAACATTTTCAGAGCCGCAAATTTCCGTCGTGGGGCTATGAAGTGGAGCAAGGCGCGACGACGATTTGGGAACGCTGGAACGGTTACACGAAGGAATTTGGTTTCGGCGGTCCCGACGGCACACAAAACGCCGCGATGAACTCCTTCGCACATTATTCCTTCGGCGCGGTCTGCGAATGGATGATCAATGACCTCGCCGGCATTCAGTCCGCCGGACCGGGTTACGACAAAATCATCATCCATCCGCATCCGCCGACGCCCGGCAGCAACCCGGTGCGCGAACCAATCCACTGGGTCAAGGCACATTATGATTCAATTCATGGCCGCATCACGAGCAATTGGAAGCAGGCGAAAAATCAGTTTGAACTGGAGACGAAAATTCCAGCGAACACCACGGCAACCGTTTATCTGCCGGCGAGCAGCGCAGACCAAATCACCGAAGGCGGCAAACCGCTGGCGAAAGCTGCCGGCGTAAAATTTCTCCGCTTCGACGGCGACAGCGCAGTGTTATCCATTGATTCGGGCGCTTACCATTTTCTTGTGAAACAACTCCGCTGATTGTGACTCGGAACGACATTTTTTCAATCGTGTTCGCGGCATTGATCCCTGAGGTCGTTGGGTTGGCGCAGGAAAATCCCGGCGTGCCGTGGCCCGTCACGGATGCGCTGGGACGTTCGCTGCCGCTGGCGACTGAAGTCGGGCTGCCAAAAACGAATCGCGTCGTCGGCATTTTTTATTTTATTGACCACCTGAACTGGCCGCGCAGCGACAAACTGGACGGGCCGTATGACGTGGCAAAAATTCTGAAACAAGACCCTGCGGCGTTGAGCAAACCAGAGAGTCCGCTGTGGGGCGGCAACGGCGTGGCTCATTATTGGGGCGAACCGCTTTACGGCTACTATCGCAGCGACGATCCGTGGGTGTTGCGCCGGCACGCGCAATTGCTGGCGGATGCGGGCGTTGACGTTTTGATTTTTGACACGTCAAATGCCGAGACCTATTCCAAGTCTTACCTCGCGATTTGTCAGGTCTTTCATGATGTGCGTAAAGGCGGTGGACACACGCCGCAAATTGCGTTTCTAGTCAACACGCGGGCGGGCGCAACGGCCGAGAAAATTTACCAGGAATTGTATGCGCCAAATCTATTCCGCGAACTATGGTTCAACTGGCAGGGCAAACCACTGTTGATCTGCGATCCGACGGAGGCGAACCCGGAGTTGAAAAAATTCTTCACGCTGCGCGGTGCGCATTGGCCGTTCACACTGACTAACACGCCCTATGCTTGGCATTGGGAGGCGACATATCCGCAGCCTTACGGATACACGGATGATCCGCAAAAACCGGAACAGGTGGACGTGTCTGTCGCACAAAATTTGAGCGTGTTTGACGGCACGGTGGCCAACATGAATTCCGGTTTTGCGCGCGGACGCAGCTTTCATGACGGAAAACAAAATATCGCGCCAGGCTCGATGAACCACGGCTACAATTTCCAAGAGCAATGGAAACGAGCGTTTGAGCTCGATCCGCCGTTTGTCATGGTCACTGGCTGGAACGAGTGGGTCGCCGGCCGTTGGATTCGCCCGGAAAATCCGTTGGTGTTCGTGGATCAATTTGACGAGGAATTCAGCCGCGACATCGAGCCGATGAAAGGCGGCCATGGGGACAACTATTATTATCAACTTGTCGCGAATATCCGTCGCTACAAAGGTGTGCCGGCGTTGCCGAAGCCTTCACCACCGAAGACCATCGTGATGACTGGAAACTTGGAACAATGGCGTGAGGTGTCGCCGGAATTCTCAAATCCGGGTGGCGAAGCAATGCCTCGAGATTTTGCCGGTATCGGGGGGACTCACTACAAAAACTTATCGGGCCGCAATCAACTCACCGCCTGCAAAGTCGCGTGCGATGCGACGAACTTTTATTTTTACGCCAGAACGGTTGCGCCGTTGACACCAGCCGCGGACACGAACTGGATGTGGCTGCTGATTGACGCCGACGAGAATCCGAAGACCGGCTGGGCTGGCTATGATTTCATCGTCAACCGCACGCGTGACGCGAACGGAAAATTCTGGCTCGAAAAAAACACGGGTGGTTGGAAGTGGATAGAAGTGGCCCCGGTGGAGTGGCGAGTTCTGGGCAATGAGTTGCAACTGGCGATTCCACGCAAAGCGCTTTGTTTGCAGAGCAACAAAACCAGCATTGATTTCAAATGGGCGGATAATCTCCGGCTTCCGGGCGACATCATGGATTTCTATGTGAGTGGGGACGTTGCGCCGGAAGGCCGGTTCAACTTTCGATTTACCACCGAGTGATCCAAGCAAACCAGCTTTAATAGCCGATTCAAACCAAAGCATTATGTCGAAAAAAATGAATCAGATCCGAATTCAAATTTGTTGTTGGCTGCTGTGTGGAATTTTATTGAATGCGGAAACAGCGCGAGCGCAAGTCGAATTCGTTGACCCGTCAATGGGTGGTCAAGGTTTTATGTTGGAGCCAACGCGCCCGACAGTTTCATTGCCGAACAGCATGGTGCGGGTTTATCCCGTGCGAAAAGACGAGTTGGATGATCAGATTCACTCGTTTCCGCTGACAATTATTTCACACCGCTTGGGCGAGTTGTTTTGGTTGATGCCCAGTGACGGATCGCCGGACGGGTGGAATCGTCCGTTGGCTTATGATCAGGAGGTGGAGACGCCCTATTACTACTCTGTGCGATTTGATAAATCGCTGATCCAGACGGAATTCACGCCAACCGCCCGTTGCGGATATTTCCGTTTCACTTTTCCTGACGGCAAACCTGTCATATTGTTGGCCAATCGGCTGGAAGGTGAATTGTTAAACAGCAGCAGCAATAGCGTTTCCGGCGTCGAGCGTTTCAACAATATGGAGGCGTTCTTCTACGGCGAGTTCAGCCTGCCGGTTGAGGTTCAAGCCAGCAGCATAAAAAGGCGAATGACAGTTGTGGCACAAGCTGGGCAGAAATTTTTTGAATTTCGGTATGGCATTTCCTTTATCAGCGTCGCGCAGGCGAAAAGAAATTTGCAGGAGGAAATCCCTGCGTGGAACTTTGACAAAATAAAGCGCACCGCGCGCGACCGTTGGAATCGTGTTCTCGGCCAAATTCAAATCGAAGGAGGCTCACCGAAGCAGAAACGTGTTTTTTACACTTCGTTATATCGTTGTTATGAACGGATGATCAACATCAGCGAGGATAGTCAGTATTATAGCGCCTTTGACCATCAGGTGCATCAAGATGTTCGCCCCTTCTATGTGGACAATTGGTTATGGGATACCTATCGCGCCTTGGAGCCTTTGCAGACTTTGTTGAACCCAGAGATGGAGAGTGACAAAATCCAGTCCTATGTGCGCATGTATGAACAGTCTGGCTGGCTGCCATCTTTTTCTGTGCTTTGGGGAAACTTCGAGTGCATGACCGGTAACCCGGCGGCGGCGTGGCTGGCGGATGCTTGGAGCAAAGGAATAACCAATTTCGACCTCGCAACTGCCTACGCCGGGGTGAAGAAAAATTCCGTTGAAGGAACCTGGCTGCCGTGGCGCCGAGGTTCGAAATGTTCCTTGGACGATTTTCTGGCGGAACATGGCTACCTGCCCGCGCTTCAGCCCGGCGAAAAGGAAGCCGTCTCGCGAGTCAATCCCAATGAACGCCGTCAGGCTGTTTCCGTTACGGAGGCGCAAAGTTATGATGATTGGTGCGCCGCTCAATTGGCTGGTGCGCTCGGCGAGGATGCGGACAATCAATTCTTCCTGAAGCGTGCTGGCGACTATAAAAACGTTTTTCGGCGAGACAAAGGTCACATGTGGCCGAAGGATGCCGAAGGTCAGTGGATCGAATCTTACAATCCTGGTTTTTCCGGCGGCCAAGGCGGACGCGATTATACCACCGAAAACAATGGCTACACCTACGATTGGGATGTTCAGCACGATTTGCAGGGATTGTTTGATTTGATGGGCGGGCGCGTCCAGGCCGAGGCAAAGCTGGATAAATTGTTTCGCGAACCTTTGGGGATGAGCAAGTATGAATTTTGGGCCAAATTTCCAGATGCCAGCGGCTTGGTTGGGCAATTCTCCATGGGCAACGAACCTAGTCTGCACATTCCCTACATTTATGATTATCTGGGATCGCCTTGGAAAACTCAGAAACGTGTCCGCATGTTGCTGGATACTTGGTTTACTGATTCCACCTTGGGAATGCCCGGCGACGAAGATGGCGGAGGCATGAGCGCATTCGTTGTTTTTTCCATGATGGGCTTTTATCCAATCACGCCGGGCGTGCCGATCTATAACCTGTGCAGCCCAGTTTTCGACCGCATTACCATCCATCTTCACAATGGAAAACAGTTTCAAATAATCTGCCGGAACAATTCGCGGGCCAATAAATACATTCAAAGTATCCGGCTCAATCGCAAAGCCCTGAACCAAGTTTGGTTCCGCCACGCCGACGTAATCAAGGGGGGAAAGCTTGAACTTCAAATGGGCGACACGCCCAATGAAAAACTAGGCACCAACCCGGCTGATTTTCCGCCGTCTAACCTGACACAAAAATGAAACGAAGCGCCATCAATACTCTCGTTCGTGCCGCCGAAGCCTGCTTCCTGGCCCACGGCTGGACATTGCCGCCAAAACCACGCTGGGACGTCACGGATTTTGGTCTAGGAGACTGGCAGAAGCATGGGCTAGCCCTGGTCAATCTTGCAGAGGAACCGGAGTATTGTGAAAAACTGATGTATGCGCGAAAAGGTATGACGACACCCGCTCACTATCATCGAAAGAAAAAAGAGGATATTATTTGTCGCTGGGGAAAACTGGCGGTGCAGGTTTGGGCCGGGGTTTCTAATGAAAGCAAGGATTGCCGCTTCACAGTTCCGGTAAATCACGAACCCTTTCAAGTAAGTTCGGGCCATGTGATAGAACTGGCGGCCGGCTCGCGGGTCACCCTGTTTCCTGGCGTTTATCACGAATTTTATCCGGTGTCGGACGAATGCATCATCGGTGAGGTGTCCACTGCGAATGACGATTTGCATGACAACTTTTTTGTCAATCGTGACATTGGACGTTATCCCGGCATTGATGAGGATGAGCCGGCCTGCGTGCGGCTTGTTAGCGACAAATAACATGAATAAATATGAAGTTGGCGCTTGTTCCGTAACCTGGATCCATCGCCGCCGTCCAAATCTTATTATGAATACTCGCAAATATTCTCTGAACCAGCGTGGCTTTACACTAATCGAACTACTTGTGGTCATCGCTATTATTGCGGTGCTCGCAGCGTTGTTGCTGCCTGCGCTGGCGTCGGCCAAAGACCGGGCGCAAGCCATCCGTTGCATAAGCAATTTCCGGCAGATTGGTTTGGGTCTACAACTTTATGTGGGCGACAACCAGGACCGGCTGCCATCGGCATTGAGTTTTGGCGTGGCACCCAATAACGTGACCGAAGCGGCGGCGAGTGTCAGTGACACTTACCTTTACGGAGACGTGGCAGCATTGCTTTCATTGGCCAATCCGCTGGTATTATGGTGCGCGTCCGACAAACTGAATCCAGCTCCAATTGGACCGCCGGCGACCACGAACATCACTTCCTCATCGTTTCGGTATCTTGTCTGGCAACAAAGTTGTCAGATTCCGAATCTTAAAATATCCCTGTCAGGCCAGCCATCTGCACAGGTCATGTATCACGAAACCAATGATAATCATTATCGGCACATGCTGCCGCCATTTGCCACGCAACCTTCGCTTGTCGCTGTGGCGACCGACGGCCATGCGCAAAAATGGAGGGTGATCTTCCGCCAGAATGCGGCGGGAAATTATTATGATCCGAACTGGTTTTCCTACGGCCCCGGTGGCCAGTTGAACACCGATAATCCCAACATTGGCGGCGATGTTCGCACCGGCAGTGATAATCTATGAAAGACGAGCTTTGTCATTTCGGAAAAATAGAACCCCATTGTGCATTTCATTCCGCACAAGTCATACTCGAAGAATTTGCCTGCCAAACTTAACCCCGCCGTCAATATGCCAGCTCGAATAACATACTCCCGTCTGCTCACCGCCTTGTTTCTGACGCTGGCCACCGGCCAGGTTAGGGCCGATCTTGCCACGAATACCGAGGCGCGAATCAATCAATTGATCGGTCAGATGACGCTCGCTGAAAAAGTCGCCATGTGCATGGGCGCAGGCGTGGGCGGACCCAACCTCCGCGGTGTGCCGCGTCTGCATGTGCCGGACTTGGTCGCCACGGACGGTCCATTCGGTCCGCATCACGGCACGGCATTCCCCGCCGGTGTGGCGTTTGGCGCGACCTGGAATCCGGAACTGATAGAGCAAGCCGCGACGGTCATGGGCGAAGAGACGCGTGCCAACGGCGCGACTATGCTGCTTGGTCCGGGCATCAATATTCAGCGCGATCCGCTGGGTGGACGTTTTTTTGAATACTATACGGAGGATCCGTTGCTCAATGCCCGTCTTACCGTGGCTTTTGTCAAAGGTTTGCAAAGTCAGCGGGTGGCGGCCTGCCTTAAGCATTTCGTCTGCAACAATCGCGAGCAGAACCGCAATAACTATATGTCCATGGTCAGCCAGCGCGCGTTGCACGAAATTTATTTTCCAGCGTTCGAAGCCGGCGTGGAAGAAGGCGGTGCGTGGTCGGTGATGACAGCGGCCAACGGCGTCAACGGCGAGTTTGTCAGCGACAGCCGGGCGCTTTTGGATGACACACTGAAAGGCCAGTGGGGCTTTGATGGGATGGTGCGAACGGACGGTCTTGGAACTCGTTCAACCGTTAAGTCGGCATTGGCGGGGTTGGACGTCTCTATTCCTTATCAGCCCAATTCGCTTTTCGGCCAACCCTTACTTGAAGCGATGCACGACGGCCAGGTGCCGGAAAATGTTTTTGACGATAAAGTTCGACGCGTGCTGCGAACCATGGCCCGGGTTGGATTACTCGACGGCATTCCGCCTACGCAAGGTGGATTGCGTGACACCCCGGCGCATCATGACTTATCCCGTCAGGTTGCGGAAGATAGTCTGGTGCTGCTAAAGAACGAACGCCACACGCTACCATTAGATTTGTCTAAGCTGCGGAAGTTACTGGTCGTTGGCCCCAATGCCGACCGACGGTTCTGTTTGATCGGCCTTGGGGGCAGTTCGTGGCAAGATCCCAGCTACGAAATTACCGCATTGCAGGGCGTGCACAACTCCGTTGGCACTAATGTCGAGGTCCAGTTTTTTTCGCCGGAAGAACTTGGCGGGTTTGAAATCATTCCCAACAGCGTGCTGGCGCAGCAAAACGGTCAACGTGGTTTTCACGCCGGTTACTTTAATCCGGGCGATAAGTCTCCCGCAATGGAGCGCGTGGAGCAGGAACTGAACTTTCTCTGGGAAATGCGCTCGCCGGAATTTGGGAAAGTTAAAGTGGAAAAGTTTCGCGCTGAATTCACCGCCCGCATTATTCCGCCTGTCAGTGGCACCTACGCACTTCGCGTGACGGCTGGAGGCGGATCGGCTTGGATGTTTGCCGAGCCTGTCGGCGGCGCGCCGCTGGCGGTGGCTGACTCCGGTCGGGGCGTTCCGTCCGCCACCGCCAATGTGCAGATGCAGGCTGGCAAGCCGTTTTATTTACGTGTGCAATACACCAAGTCCAGCGGCGACGCAGCCTGCCGCTTGGAATGGTCGTTGCCCACAGACGCAAATAAAATGGCGGCAACTTATGCAAAGTTGGCCGTCGCGGCTAAATCGGCGGACGCGGTGCTGGTGTTCGCCGGCATTGACCACAGCTTGGATTCTGAAGGAAGCGATCGCACGAGTATGGAGTTTCCACAGGTGCAGGAGACTCTCATCCGGCATCTCGTCCAGGCCAATCCCAAAACCATTGTCACGATCATCAATGGATCGCCGCTGGAACTCGGCGGCTGGCTGGGCGACGTTCCCGCCGTGCTGGAAGCGTGGTATCCCGGCATGGAAGGCGGCACGGCCATTGCCGCTGCGCTCTTTGGTCAAATTAATCCCTCCGGCAAACTGCCGTTCACTTGGCCGAGACGCTTGGCAGACTCTCCGGCGCACGCCATCGGCAGCGAAGACAATGACCGAGTTGATTACAAGGAGGACGTGTTTGTCGGATACCGTTATTTTGACACCGAAAAGGTAGTGCCACAGTTTTCGTTCGGTTTTGGTTTGAGCTACTCGACCTTTGCATTCAGTAACCTTGCAGTAGTTCGCGCGGGTGACGTAGTGAAAGTGAGCTTTGACGTGACGAATACCGGTGCGCGGGCTGGGGCCGAGGTGGCGCAAATCTATGTTGGTTCGCCAAATGGCGACGTGAAGCGGCCAGTCCATGAACTTAAAGGATTCAAGAAGATTTTTCTGCCACCAGGCGTTAAGCAGTCAGTGCAGGTGGAGTTGGACCGCCATGCGTTTGCCTATTTTGACGAGGCAAAGAATGACTGGTCTGTGCCGCCCGGTAACTATCAAATCCAGGTAGGCGACTGCTCGCAGTATCTTCCGCTCAACACGATGATTGGATGGTGAACAGCTACCTTTTATAATTGTTGATGGTAAACGGCGTTTAAGCGGATCCATCCTGACTGTGGGAAATTGTCAGCCGCGCTATGGTATGGGTTGCGGCTTCCAACTAAAATTTTAAAACAAATCAAAATTCATCTTGTTAACATGCCTGCCATGCGATATATTTCGTTTTAGAAATAATTGGTTTGATTGCTATGGCTTTGATCGGAATCGTTGTTGTAAGCAATTGGCGGCATTGAGCTTATTCGCCTAATAATTAGATACTTTTCTGTTTTGACTATGAACGACGGCATTGAATCGTCCAACCTGTCAGTCGCATCGCAAAAATATGCTTGGGCTGAATACTTGGGCTGCATGGAAGGCGCGCCGTTGGATGTGGTGAATCTGACGGCGGCAAAACCGAAGCCGACGGTGGTTTGGGGTTTGTTGATCTGTCTGCTTTTGACCGTGGTGGCGATGTGGATGAATGATTTGTCAATCTGGCCATTTACACTGCCGGGCGGCCGTCATCCATTGGAACCTGTGATGTTATCCATCGTGCTGGGCATGGGGTTGAGCAATGTTTGGACGCTGCCAAAATGGCTTCTTCCGGGCGTCAAATACTCCGTCAAAAAATTGCTGCCACTGGGAATCATCCTGCTCGGCGCGCGGTTGGACTTTGTTGCCATTTTGAAACTGGGTTTTGTCGGTATCGCGATGAGTTGTTTTGAAATCGTTTTGGCGCTGGCGTTGATGTGGGGCTTTACGCGGTGGCTGAACTTGTCCGGCAAACTGGGCACGCTACTCGGCATCGGCACGGCGATTTGCGGCGGCACGGCGATTGTCGCAACCGCACCGGTGATTGAAGCCGAGGAAGGCGACGTGGTGTTCGCGGTGGCGTCCGTCACACTGCTCGGACTCATTGGAATGTTTTTGCTGCCGGTGCTTGGCCATCTCATGGCGCTCACCAACCAGGCTTTTGGCATCTGGGCGGGCTTGGCCATTCACCAGACGCCGCAGGTCGTCGCGGCGGGATTTTCCTACGGCCAGCAGGCGGGCGAAACGGCAACCATCATCAAAATGTCGCGCGTGTGCATGCTGGCACCGGTGGTATTTGTGACCGGCTTGATCTACGCACGAAAAAAGGCGAAGCTGCAGGAAACTACCAGCCACAAGAACATCAATTATTTTTCGTTGTTCCCGAAATTTGTGTTTGGGTTTTTGGCGCTGGCGCTGTTGCGGACGCTCGGCTGGCTGCCTGATTTCACCGTGCATATGCCGGCGGCAGCGGGCGTGGGCCATGTCGAACACGATTTCAGCCTGGCGGCCATCGCGCAACTGGGCGCGAATTTTTTCATTGTGATGAGCATGACCGGGGTTGGGCTGGAAACCAAATTCTCGGCGATGCGGCAGACGGGGTGGCGGCCATTTTTCGCGGCGGCGGTGAGCGCGCTGGTGATCGCGTCGGTCATTTTGGGTATCATCAAGCTGCTGCATATTAACTGATCCGCCAAAAAATTTGTTTCAACCAATAACAACCAACAACGAAAAAAATTATGATTGAATTCTTAATGCACGTCGAAAAGGACACCGTGGGTGTCGCCGTCGTGGACATCAAAGCCGGCACGCAGGTCAGCGGCCGGACTTTGCACGGCAACGCCAAGCCGAAGCTCAAGGCGTTGGTG
Organism: uncultured Verrucomicrobia subdivision 3 bacterium; assembly: GCA_903884535.1. Taxonomy (GTDB): domain Bacteria; phylum Verrucomicrobiota; class Verrucomicrobiia; order Limisphaerales; family UBA11358; genus UBA11358. The sequence continues at coordinate 3,977 of CAISEZ010000115.1, read as the reverse complement.
GATATTCCACTGGGCCACAAAATTGCCATGCAGGATTTCAAGCCCGGCGACACCGTCATCAAATACGGCGAGGACATCGGCAAGGTCGTCGCGCCCATCAAAAAGGGCGACCACGTTCATGTTCACAACGTCAAGACCAAGCGCTGGTAAATTTCATCCAACAAATTTTTATGAAGATTCCCACCATCAAAGGTTATCGCCGCGAAAACGGGCGCGTCGGCATTCGCAATCACGTCATCATCCTGCCCGTGGATGACATTTCCAACGCCGCGTGCGAAGCCGTGGCGAACAACATCAAAGGCACGTTGGCGCTGCCGCACGCTTACGGTCGCTTGCAGTTTGGCGAGGATTTGGATTTGTTTTTCCGCACGATGATCGGCACCGGCGCGAATCCGAACGTTGCCGCTGTCGTCGTCATCGGCATTGAACCGGGCTGGACGCAGCGCATCGTGGACGGCATCGCCAAAACCGGAAAACCGGTTGCGGGATTTTCCATCGAACGCTTCGGTGACATCACGACGATTGCGAACGCGTCGCGCAAGGCGCTTGAATATGTCCAATGGGCCAGCGAATTGGAGCGCGAAACGTGCAAGTTCAACGAACTTTACATTTCCGTGAAATGCGGCGAATCCGATACGACCACCGGACTTTCATCCTGCCCGACCGTCGGCAACGTCATGGACAAAGCCATCGCGATGGGCGGCACCGCGTCGTTTGGCGAAACGTCCGAACTGACCGGCGGCGAACACATCGTCCGGGCGAAGGCGGCGAATGAAAAAGTCGCCCAGCAGTTTGACGCGATCTTCAAGGATTATCAGGACATGATCATGCAGGAAAAAACGGACGACCTGTCCGAGTCGCAGCCGACGAAGGGCAACATTCGCGGCGGCTTGACGACGATTGAGGAAAAAGCGCTGGGCAACATCGAGAAGCTTGGCAAAAAAACCAAGTTCGTCGGCTGTCTCAAGCCTGCCGAAGCGCCAAGCAAAAAAGGTTTTTGGTTCATGGACACTTCGTCCGCTGCGGCAGAAGCCGTGACGCTGTGGGCCGCGTCCGGCGCGGTGGTGCATTTGTTTCCGACGGGGCAAGGGAACATCATCGGCAATCCCATCGAACCCGTCATCAAACTCTCTGGAAATCCAATCACTTGTTCGACGATGGGCGAGCACATTGACCTCGACGTGTCCGCGATTTTGCGCGGCGAAATGACCGTGGACGAAGCCGGCGACGAACTCATCGAAATGATTATCCGCACGGCCAATGGCCGCCTCACCGCCGCCGAAGCGCTCGGACATCGCGAGTTCGTGCTGACGAAATTGTATCGCAGCGCATAGCAACCAACGGATAAATGGATTGATGGATGATTGGATTTTTGCGCGATCCAATCCATCAATCCAAAAATCCAGTAATCCAACAATCCAATTCATGTCAGATCGTTTCAATCCAGAGTTGGTGCGAAGTCTTGTCGCTTCCATCGCTGTCAAAGCCGGGGTGAGAAAGGCGGACGCAGCGATCCTCGCCGATGCGCTCGTGGATGCGGATGTTCACGGCACGGCGACGCACGGCGTGTCGCGGCTGAACATTTACGTCCGCCGCATCCAAAAAGGGCTGATCAATCCGAAGGCAAAACTGGTGATCGAAAAACGTCGCGGCAGCACGCTCGCCATGGACGCCGGCAACGGCCTCGGCCAGGTGCAGGCAATTAAAACTTTGGAGAAGCTGATTCCGAAAGCGAAACGAAACGGCATAGCAGCGGCGACAATTCGCAATTCGCAGCACTTCGGCGCGCTGTCGTATTACTGCAACCGCGCGGCGGCGCAGGACATGATTTTATTTGCCACGTCAGGTTGTGAGCCGGCAATGTCGCCCGAAGGATCGTGCCAGGCTTTTTTTGGAACGAATCCGCTGGCCGCATCATTTCCGACGGGCAAAGGTTTTCCGGTCAAAGTTGATCTCGCCACTTCCGTCGTGGCGCGCGGCAACATCATCGCCGCGCAAAAACGCGGCCAGCCGATTCCGCCCGGTTGGGCGTTGACGGTGGATGGCGAGCCAACGACTGACGCCGCCGCTGCGCTGGCCGGCACGGTGCTCACGATGGCGGGACACAAAGGCTACGCGCTGGCGCTGATGGTGGAGATTTTTTCCAGCGTGCTGTCGGGCGCGGCGGTTGGCCCGGCCATTGGTTCGATGTATAAAAACATGGATCGCAAACAGGACGTGGGCCATTTCTTTTGCCTGCTCGACATCGCGGCGTTCATGGATGTGGCCGAATTCAAATCGCGTTTGGACAAAGCCATTGACGACATCAAGTCCTGCCGCAAGCGTCCGGGCGTGACGGAAATTTTGATTCCCGGCGAACGTTCGCACCAGAAGGCGCAGCAAAATTTGGCGCAGGGCATTTCGCTGGATGAAGCAACGCGGAAAGAATTGAAAATATTGTGCGAGGAACTGAGTGTGCCGTTCACTTTGAATTAATAAATGCCTGCTGAAATTTTAATCACGGAAAATGTCGGCGCGCGGTGGATTGATGAACTGAATAAAAAATTCACCGTCGCACTGGAGCCGGAGTTGTGGAAATCGCCGGACAAAATCAAGGCGCTGCTGCCGGGCTGTCGCGCGTTGATCGTGCGGAACCAGACGCGGGTGAACGCGGATTTGCTTTCCGCCGCCACAAAATTGGAAGTGATCGGCCGCGCTGGCGCCGGGCTGGACAACATTGAACTGCCGGCGGCAACGGCGAAAGGAATCGTCGTGGTCAGCACGCCGGATCAAAATTCCATTTCCGTCGCGGAGCTGGCGATTGGCATGATGCTCGGCCTGGCCCGGAAAATTCCAGCGGCAAACCAGCACGCGCATGGCGGCGGCTGGGAGCGGCAGCGCTTCGTGGGCACGGAACTTTACGGAAAAAATTTCGGCGTCGTCGGTTTGGGCCGCATCGGATTTTTGACCGCGTTGCGCGCGCGTGCGCTGGGCATGAACATTCTTGCGCACGACAATTACATCAGCCCCGACGCCGTCGCCGTGGCGGAAACACGCGCGGAGATGCTCGGCCTCGATGAGCTGCTGGCGCAATCCGATTTTGTTTCCTGTCACATGCCGTTGACGCCGGAGACGAAACATTTTTTCAACTACGACCGTTTTTGCCGGATGAAGCCGTCGGCATTTTTTCTAAACCTCGCCCGCGGCGAAGTCGTGGACGAAAATGGTTTGATTCGCGCGTTGCAGGAAAAGAAAATTGCCGGTGCCGGTTTGGACGTGCGCGAGCAGGAACCGCCCGCACCCAGCGCGCTCGCTGGAATGGACAATGTCATTTTAACGCCGCATATCGCCGCGTTTACGCGCGAGGCGCAGGACCGCGTGATGGCGGCGGTTTGTCAGGACGTGACCGCCGTGCTCGAAGGCCGCGCGCCGAAAAACTTTGTCAATTTTCAAAAGCCAAAAATTAAATTATGAAATTATTTATTGATACCGCCGACGTGGCGCAGATTCGCGAGGCATATTCCTGGGGCATTGTGGACGGCGTGACGACCAACCCGACGCACGTCATGAAATCCGGCCGCAAGCCGGACGAAGTTTATCGCGAAATTCTCGACATCGTGGATGGCCCGGTTTCGCTCGAAACCATCGCCACCGACGCGCCGTCCATCGTGAAGGAAGGTCGCACGCTTGCCAAGCTGCATAAAAATGTCGTCGTCAAAGTGCCGGTCATTCGTGAAGGTCTCAAAGCGGTGAAGGAGCTTTCCGCCGACGGTATTAAGACAAATGTAACACTGAACTTTTCGCCGCTCCAGGCGTTGCTCGCGGCCAAATGCGGTGCGACTTATATCAGCCCGTTCGTCGGCCGGCTCGACGCCATCGGCCACATCGGCATGGATCTCGTCCGGCAGACGCGCACGATTTACGACAACTACGGTTTTAAGACGCAGATTCTCACAGCCGCCGTGCGCCATCCAGGGCACGTGTTGGAATCGGCGCTC
>CAISEZ010000114.1 GCA_903884535.1 uncultured Verrucomicrobia subdivision 3 bacterium | reverse complement strand
CGTGTTTCTTAAAGTAATTTACTTCTTCGCTTCCGGCTTGGCTTCCGTGGCGGGCGCGGCTTCGGCCGGCGCGGGCGTCGGCACAATGGTGTCCACCCATTCCAGAATCGCGCTCTGCGAGGCGTCGCCGTTGCGCTGGCCGAGCTTGATGATGCGGGTGTAACCGCTGCGGCGATCCTTGAACGCCGGGGCGATTTCCGTGAACAACGTCTTGGCGGCCTTTTCCTGATGCAGACGGGCAACGGCGAGGCGGCGATGTTGAATCGTGCCTTTCTTGCCGAGCGTGACCATCTTTTCAGCGACAGAACGGGCGGCCTTGGCCTTGGCCAAAGAGGTCGTGATGCGCTTGTGTTCGATCAAGCTGCAAACGAGGTTGGCGAGCATCGCGTTGCGATGTTCCGAGGTGCGGCCCAGTTTGGCCGTGCGCTTCAAATGTCTCATGGCAAATCCTTATTTCGTTTCGGCGGCGGCTTCTTCCGTCTTCGGCGCCTCGACGAGGCCCGGCTCGAAGTTCATGCCGAGCGAGAGGTTGAGGGAAACCAGCTTGTCCTTGATCTCGTTCAGCGACTTCTTGCCGAAGTTGCGATACTTGAGCATCTCCTGCTCGGTCTTCAGCGCGAGCTGGCCGACGGTGGTGATGTTCGCGTTGTTCAGGCAGTTCGCGGCGCGGACGCTCAATTCGATTTCGTTGACGCTCATGTTCAACAATTTCTTGAGCTTGGACTTCTCGTCGTCCTGCTTGTCCGCCGCTTCTTCAAATTCCACCGCGTTCTTGTCGTAACCGACAAACACGTCGAGGTGATGCGCGAGAATCGCGGACGCCTGCGTCAGCGCGTCATCGGGCGTGATGCGTCCGTCCGTCCAGATTTCGAGAACCAGACGGTCGTAGTCCGTGCGGTTGCCAACGCGCGCGGCTTCGACAGCGTAACGCACGCGGGTGACCGGGGAGAAAATGGAATCAATCGCCACGATGCCGATGGCCTGGCCGGGCTTCTTGTTTTCGTCGCTCGGGCAGAAACCACGGCCAACCTTGACCGTCAGTTCCATCTCAAATTTCTTCTTCTTGTCCAGCGTGCAGATGTGCTGCGTCGGATTGACGAGCTCAATATTCTGGTTGGTCTGGATGTCGGCGGCGGTGACGTTGCCTTCCTTGTTCACGGAGAGCAAGAGGGTCTGTTCGTCGCGGGTGTGGGCCTTGAACTTAACCTTCTTCAGGTTCAAGACGATGTCGGTCACGTCTTCGGCGACACCTTCAACGGTGGCGAATTCGTGCATCGCGCCGTCCACCTTCAACGAGGTGATGGCCGCGCCCTCGAGCGAGGAGAGCAGCACGCGGCGAAGCGAGTTGCCGATGGTGTGGCCGTAACCGGTTTCAAACGGGTCGGCGACAAACTTGGCGTAGGTATCGGTGGCAGAAGCGTCATCGCGCTGCAACCGCTTGGGCATTTCAAAACGTCCTAAACGAACTGGCATGGTATCCTTTCGACAATTTTAATCTGGCAATCCGGCTAATTTATTCCCGGCCGGAACGCCCGTGTAATTGTCTTTATTGTTTACT
>CAISEZ010000113.1 GCA_903884535.1 uncultured Verrucomicrobia subdivision 3 bacterium | reverse complement strand
GTGCGTGGCCGGATGCGAAGGACCCATGTTGAGCACCATCTTCTCGCCTTGAACATCCTGCAATTCTTCCGCCGCCGCAGCCGTGAGGGCGGCGGAGTCGCGGATTTCAATGTCTTGAACTTGAGCCATGAAAATTATTTTAGCTTCCCGTCAACCAGCCGCTTGTCGCTGATGGCACGTTCGGCATTTTCGGGAACGCGAACGCGCGGCTCGCGCGCAATCGCGTCGTCGTTGCTCGGCAACGTCACGAACGGCCCACCTTCCATCGGTGTAACTTTTGTAAAGGCCACGCCCGGCAAATCCGTCGGCTTGCCCGCCAGCGGGAAATCTTTTCGCAGCGGGTGATAGGGGTAACCTTCCCACATCAAAATGCGGCGCAAATCAGGATGACCGCTGAAACGGATGCCCATCAAATCGTAAACTTCGCGTTCGTGCCAGTTGGCGGTTCGCCAAATCGGCAACACGCTCGGCAATTCAGATTTTTCCTCGCTGACATCCGTTTTGATGCGCAATTCATGGCCATTGGCCACGCCGCGCAAATGATAAATCACCGTCCAGCGCGGATCTTCGCCGTAATTATCCACGCTGCAAATGTCCACGAGATAATCAAATCCGAGCGAACGCTTGGCAAACTGGCAGACGTCAAAAATCTTTTCCGCGTCGGCAAGTTTCAGAGTGATTTCACCACGAAACTCCGTTGGTTCGGAGATTAAATCACCGAACTTGGCCTTGATTTTATTGGCGGATTCCAATGCCGACATTTTTACAAAAATTAAATCAACCACGGATGGACACCTATGGACACGGATAAGAAAAAAACTTTCCGACGTTAAAACAATCCGTGTTCATCTGTGTTAATCCGTGGTTCAAAAATTATTTCTCCTCAAGATGCAAAAGCTTTGCCGCCACGGTTCCCTGCAAAATCGGCTGCGTGCCGATCTTGTTTTGGATTTTGATCAGCGCATCCAGCACGGCTTCCGGGCGCGGCGGGCAACCCGCGACATAAACATCCACCGGGATGATATTATCCACGCCCTGCAAGGTCGCGTAGCTGCGATACATGCCGCCGGTCGAGGCGCACGCGCCCATCGCGATGCACCATTTCGGTTCGGGCATTTGATCCCAAATGCGTTTAACGGAGCCGGCCATTTTGTAAGTGACAGTGCCGGCGACGATCATGCAATCGGACTGGCGCGGGGAAAAACGCATGACTTCCGAACCGAAGCGGGAAATATCAAACCGGCTGGCGCCAACGGCCATCAACTCAATACCACAGCACGCCAAGCCCATCGGCATCGGCCAGACGGAATTCTTGCGGAACCACGCGAGGGCGGCATCAACGGTCGTGAGGACGACATCGCCTTCCACTTTTGAATTGTAGCCGTATTCGGTTTGAGCCTGCATCGCGTAAAAAATTATGCGCCTGAAAAAGCGCAGCCGAAGCCTAGCGGCCATGGCAAAAACGGGCAAGTTCAAATTTGTGATTTTTTTCACAAGCCACCCGGATGAGTTTGTTTTTGCCCTGATTATGGACAAAAAAGGGCGAGCTCCGCATGTCCAAGATGACCCAAAGTGACCGGCGATGACCGGCGATGACCGGAAAATACCGGGCTGCCGGCGGCGGGGCCGCCGGGCGACCAGAAAACCGGATTGGCCGGTGCGGGCGACCGGTCCGCCAGCCGCCAGTTCCGGCGGGGGAAACACCGGACTGGAAAGTCCGGTGAACCGGCCGACTGGAAAGCCTGACCTACGGGCAGGGTGGCGGAATTTATTAACCGCAGAGAACGCAAAGAAGATAGGCATAAAGTTAAAAGCCACGGAGTTTGACGGCCCGGATCGTGGGGAGGCGCGTGGCGACGGCGTAGCGGAGCGCATCGGCGGCATCATCGCCACCCAGGCCTTCCTCGTTGACGTTGGTCTTGAGGACATCGGCGGGATGATCGAGGTCATGCTGGAGAAAAGGCAGGCAATTCAGAAGGTGGTGGCAGCGCTCATGAATGAAGAGCGTGGGTTTGATGCCGGCGGCGGGATCGCCCAAGCGCGTTTGAATTTCGGCCCAGCCTTGGACGCGATTGGTATTGGCGGGGTGGATGCGGACGCCCAAGGTGGAGAAATGCGCGGCGAGCGTGCTGCCGTCGAACCGGTGGCTGAAGAGGTCGCCGCCGGCAAAAATCCGGCGGACGCGGTCGGCATCGGCCGGCTGAAAGCACAGGCCGGCCCGCGGGTTGGGTTGGCCGATGAACAACCGCTGGCGCTGGCACATTTCCTTGATGCCCAAAACGAGTTGTTGAGGAATGGCGTGGCGGGCAACGTATTCATCCACGACGAACAGGTGGTCGTCGGCATCCCGGCCGATCAGCAGCACGACGGTGTAGTGGGTGAAACCGTAATCCATGCCGCAGAACCATTCGACGATGCGGCTGCGGTCGAATTCCCTGAGGACATGGATCCCGGGCCGAAAGGTGCTGAAGAACTTGCCGGAGGCGATGCCCCAGTCACCCTCCAGCCAGGCTTTTTTCTGCCAGCCGGTGCAGTCGGCAAGGATTTGCTTGTATTCAGGGTTGAGGAATTGGTTGTCCTCGACGCGGGCGGGGATGAAGCGGGTGGCGGACTCGGCACCGCGCTCGCAGGGCAGGATGAAGGTTTGGTGATACCAATCGTGGCCGACGCCGCCGGGGTTGGTGGTGGTGTAAATCCGCGGGCGCCAATTGAGCTTGGACGTGCGCAGGCAGGTGCGGAGGTCGCTGTATTTGCGCTGGGTGAGGGTGGTGGCCTCCTCGATGCCGATGAGGTCGTATTCGATGCCCAGCAAGGCGTCGATTTCTTTTTCGTGCTGGTAATGGCGGGCGATGATGCGGGAGCCATTCTCGAAGGTAAGAATGCCGCGCGAGGCGTTCCAATGGTGCTTCAGCGCGGGGAAGAGGCGGCGCCGGAGGTTTTCCAGATTTTCCGTATTGGACTTGCCATCTTTGCGCAGGAGGAGGCAGTTGAGGCCGGGGACGCGCTGGCAATCATCGGCGCCCATCTGGGCGAGCATCCAGTGGGATTTGCCGCCGCCGCGCGCGCCGCCATAGCCGATGGCGGTGGGACCGTCCGGCCGATCGCAGAGGCGGGCGGCGGCACTGGCGGCGAGCTGGCGCGGCTGGAGAATGATGCCGGCGCGGATGAAGTTTTCGATTTGAGCGGCGGGGCAACCGGCCGCCAGACCGGATTGAGCGTATTGATCGGGGTTGAACATAAGGTCAGGTTTTAGGTTCATGGTTCACGGTTCATGGTTCACGGTTCGCGGTTCACGGTTCACGGTTCACGGTTTACGGTTGAAGGTTCAGGGTTCAGGGTTGCAGCCGGGGGCGAAGCTGAGGGGGGCGGGCCAAAAACGCGGGTGACCCCGGCGAGGAGCTGCTGCTGCAGCGGGGACAATTCGGCGCCGGTGGCCGGCGGCAGGTCCGCTCCGGCCAAGGAAGCGCGGGCGATGCCCGAGGCGATTTTCAAAGCGCGGGAGACCTGGGACAAGGACATTTGCCGGAGGTCGTCGTCGCCGAAGGACTCAAGAAAGCACCGGGCGGCGGATAACAACTGCTGGGCGACGGCCCATTCCTGTTCGCGGAACTGTTCGAGGCGGCGGTTCCAATCGGCGGCGGACTGCAATTGCCGCGCGGCCTGAGCCCGGGCCTGGGTCTGCAAGAGGCCGGAGTGATAGTCCTGGAGACGTTCCGCCCAG
>CAISEZ010000112.1 GCA_903884535.1 uncultured Verrucomicrobia subdivision 3 bacterium | reverse complement strand
TGACCTGCTCAACTCCCTCGGCGGTGAAGCCGGTTTTGCGCTCACCCTGAACGAATCCAACAACATTCCGATTCCATTGCCCGGTGGTGCGCTGACCATTCCCGAACCGGGCCTGCTCCTCGTGTTCAAGGTAAATGATGACACCCTCTTCAACCGCATTGACCGGGAGCTGAAGGCCAATCCCCAGGTGATTAGCGTGGATCAGGCCGGCCTCAAGATGCGAACCATGCCGGTGCCGGTGCCTTTCATTGGCACCTTGCGCCCGAGTGCCGCCAGCAATGGTGGCTACCTGTTCATTGCCTCCTCCGATGACCTCGTTAACGCCGCTCTCGCGGTGAAAAGCGGCAAAACGCCCGGTCTCAAAAGCACCGAGGAATTCAAGCGCCTGTCCCGAAACATTCCTGACCAGGGCAACCAGTTCACCTTTATGAGTGAACGCTTCTCGCACATCCTGTTTCAAATCCAGCAGCAGGTCGTCGCTGGCCAAATGGCGCACGGCGGCGCCGCGGCGCAATCCCAGTGGATGCAGTCCCTCTACAACACGCGACCGATGTTTGCCTATTCCGTGGGTGTCAAAACCCCGCAGGGCTGCCTGACAACTGCGAATAGCAGCCAGAGCTTTGCCAACATGGCATTGCTCCCTGCCGTGGCCGTGCCGGGATTGCTTGCCGCCATTGCCATCCCAAATTTTGTCAAGGCCCGCAGCACCTCCCAGCTAAACGCCTGCATCAACAATCTCCGCCAGATTGACGCCGCCAAAAATCAGTGGGCCTTGGAAAAGCGCAAAACCATCACTGACGTGCCCAATGAGGACGACATCAAGCCCTATCTCGCCCACAATCGGCTACCCACCTGTCCGGCAGGTGGCACCTACACTCTCGGAGCCGTCGGCGAAACACCTAAATGCAGCATCTCCGGCCATACTTTGCCGTGAGACAATTTATTTTGATGAACCATTGATGTATCGTCGCACGGCACGCCTTTTCATCAAAAACAGTTCGACTTTATCCATTCGACACCGCCAGTTTAATTTTTGCGAAATTTCGCGCTGAAGCGCGGCATTGGGCGTTGAGTCGGAATTGAGATTAGCCAATAAATCCAATCGTATTTTGTATTCCACTGCCAGCGATTCATCCACCCTTTGAAAGTTCAAACCCATTCAGATCGTCACCCATGCCTGCGCCACGCCATTGATCCAGTTTCCCGGCGGGCAGCACATTAGCCAACGGTGGAAAAACTTTGCAGCCGCGCCAACCGCGTGAAATGACCGTCGCGCGCCATTAATTCGGTTTGCGTGCCGGTTTCCACAATCTGCCCACCCTGCAAAAACACGATGCGATGCGCCTGACGAATGGTGGAAAAGCGGTGGGCGACAATCAACGTCGTGCGGCCATTTGTGAGTCGGACCAGGGCTTCCTGCACCAACCGCTCGGATTCCGTGTCGAGCGCAGACGTGGCTTCGTCGAGCAGAATCACGCGCGGATCGCGGATCAAAGCGCGGGCGATGGCCAGTCGTTGGCGTTGTCCGCCAGAAAGGCGCGTGCCGTTTTCACCCAACGGCGTGTCGAGCTGTTGCGGCAGACCGCGCACAAATTCGGCAAGGTTGGCCTCTGCCAGAATTTTCCACAGTGACATGTCACTCACATTCTCCAAACCGTAGGTGACATTTTCACGCAGGCTACCGTTGAACAAAATCGTGGCCTGCGGCACGACGCCGATCTGCCGCCGGTAGGTGCGCAAATCCAATGCCTGCAAATCGTGTCCGTCCAACCGCACGCAGCCGCTGGTTGGCAACCGAAAGCCCATGGCGAGATTGACCAGTGTGGATTTTCCCGCGCCGGATTCACCGACGAACGCCACGGTTTCGCCGGGCGCAATCCGCAGCGAAATATTTTTCAGCGCAACTTCCCGGCCGCTGGGATACTGGAAACTGACATTTTCAAACGTGATTTCACCCCGCAACGGAAACGGCGCCGCGGGCTTGCCGGTAAAATCCTCGACCTGCGGTGCCTCCAAAATTTCGCCGAGCGAGCGGATGGCGTCGCGGCCTTGCGCCAGCGCCGGAAAGACGCCGAGAGCCTGCTGCACCGCTCCGATGAGCATTCCGAAATACGTGTTGAACATCACTGCGTCGCCGACGGAAATCCGGTGGCGCGTGACCAGCCAGGCGGAGAACACCAGACACGCGAGTTGAAACACGATGAAGGTGAACCAAGAGCTGGAGGCGAACAGTTCCGTCAGTGTGTCCACCTGCAAACCGCGTTCGCGCAGGCGTTGGAAGACCGTGCGCACGCTGCGCGTTTCCTGTTCTTCCAACCCATGCGCCCGCGTGACCGGCAGCATCAGCAGCATCTCGCCGACGCGGGCATTCATCTGCTCGGTTTCAATCCGCAGCGCCTTGTATTGTTCGCGGAAACGGCGGTCGAACAGTTTCAACAACAAAATGCCGGCGGGCACCGTCAGCAAAAAATAGAGCGCCAAAATGGGCTGGCGCACCAGCGCGATCACGGTGACGTAAATAATGACAAGCAATCCGTTCAGGCCATTCAAAAACAGATAACGGCAGAGGCCGTCAATGGCGTCCACGTCACGGAGAATTTTAGTCTGCAAGGCGCTGGACTGTTTTTCTTCGTGGAACGTCATCGCCAGTTGCTGCAGCCGTTCGACGAGCGCGCTGCGCAGATTGAACTGCATGTGGCGCAGGAGACCGCTCATGATCCGGGCGAACACCGTGTGCAACAGCGGATTTTGCGCCAGCAGCAAAAGATAGCCGCCGGCGATCCACAGTATCCGGCGGAAGGAATCGTCCCGCAACGGCGTGAGCGCGTCGATAATCATGCCCACGGCGAACGGCATCAAGGACGCCGGAGATTGTTTGATGACGAACAAGGCGACCGCGCCAAAAACTTTGCCGCGCTGGTCGGCAAACAGCCGGCACAGCGTCCGGCTGGGATGGGTCGAATCAAAGCGACCCGCCAATAAAGTGTCCCAAACAAATATATTTTTCTTCAAACGCATCGAGCCAAAAGGATGCCTTGCGGCAGCCGCTGAATACAGCGGGAATTGATTCCGCCTTTTACGCGAGCCGGCAAAAAAAGACCGTGGCGGAAATGAATCCGCCACGGTTGCAAATAGTCAGCGCAGCCTAGAGCCGGGCAATCAGCAGTTCGCGCTGGAACACCAGTTCCTTCGGCAGTTGGCTGTAAAGTTTGATGAACAGCTCGTCCTGCATCACGAGTTCGCGATGCCATTCGGACGTATCGATCCGCTGCGCCTCGGCGAATTTCTCGACGGTCATTTCTTTTTCCAGCCCGTGCATATCTAAATCCTGATATTCCGGCACCCAGCCGATGGAGGTTTCGATGGCATGTGCGCCGAGCTGGCAACGCTGCACGATCCATTTCAGCACGCGCATATTGTCGCTGTAACCGGGCCAGAGAAATTTTCCGGCGTCAGATTTGCGGAACCAGTTCACGTGGAAAACGCGCGGCAGATGTTTCACCAACCGGCGCATCTCCAGCCAGTGCGCAAAATAATCGCCCATGTTGTAGCCGCAGAACGGCAGCATGGCCATCGGGTCGCGGCGCACCTGGCCCAGCGTGCCGGCGGCGGCGGCGGTCATTTCCGAACCGACGGTCGCGCCGAGATAAACGCCGTGCACCCAGTTGAACGCCTGGAAAATCAGCGGCATGGTCGTGGCGCGGCGGCCGCCGAAAATGATCGCGCTGATTTTCACGCCCGCCGGATTTTCCCAGTCGGGATCAATGATCGGACAATTTTTTGCCGGCGCGGTGAACCGGCTGTTCGGATGGCTGGTCACATGATGTTTGCCGTCGGCGTCTTTTTTGTCAGGCGTCCAGTCGTGGCCCTTCCAGTCAATCAAATGGGCCGGCGGCGTTTTGGTCATGCCTTCCCACCACACATCGCCCTCGTCGGTCAGCGCGACATTGGTGAAAATCGTGTCGCGCTTGATGGAATCCATCGCCATCGGATTGCTGCTGTAAGACGTGCCGGGCGCGACACCAAAAAATCCAGCTTCGGGATTGATCGCGTGCAGATGGCCGTCCGCGCCGGGCTTGATCCACGCGATGTCGTCGCCGATGCAGGAAATTTCCCAGCCTTCATCCTTGAGATGTTTCGGCGGAATGATCATCGCAAAATTCGTCTTGCCGCACGCGCTCGGGAAAGCGGCAGTGACGTAGGTCTTTTTGCCGGACGGTTCCTTCACGCCCAGGATCAGCATGTGTTCCGCCATCCAGCCTTCGTCGCGCGCCATCGCCGAGGCGATGCGCAGCGCAAAACATTTTTTGCCGAGCAGCGCGTTGCCGCCGTAACCGGAGCCGAAGCTCATGATCAGCCGGTCTTCGGGGAAATGGGTAATGTAGGTGTGCTCAGGATTGCACGGCCACGCCACGTCGTGCGCGCCCGGTGCCAGCGGCACGCCGACCGAGTGCAGACATTTCACATACGTGCCGGTCTTTTCAATCTGCTCATAAACGCCGGCGCCCATACGCGTCATGATGCGCATGTTGGCGACGACATACGGGCTGTCAGAAATCTCGATGCCGTATTGCGCGATGGGTGAACCGATCGGCCCCATGCTGAAGGGAATGACATACAACGTGCGGCCCTGCATACAGCCTTTGAAAAGGCCGTTTAGCTTGGCCTTCATCACGGCGGGCGCTTCCCAGTTATTCGTCGGGCCGGCGTCCTTGGGTGACTTGGAGCAGATGAACGTGCGCTGCTCAACGCGGGCCACGTCGCGCGGGTCACTGCGGACGAGCAAGGAATTCGGGCGTAATTGTTGATTCAACCAAAGACCCGCGCCGGATTCCACAATTCGGGCGCGCATCAATTGATCTTCGGCGTCGGAACCGTCGCACCAAAAGATATGCGCCGGGGCGCAGAGTTGGATGATTTCTTCAACCCACGCCAGCAAGGCCGGGTTTGTCGGACGATGTTTTCCCAGTCCGGTTGATTTTTTCCCTGACAGCTTGTCGGTCGTCATGCGTCATATCTATAGGACCGGCACCCCGATGACAAGACACGCAATTGTCCAAAGCTTGCTTTTAATTGACACGTTTGAGCCCGACCGCCGTTTTGAAACACGGCGATTTCATGCGGTTTTCGCTTGGCTCGCGCCGCACTTCGCGCTTTAATGCGCGGGTCAACAACCACAATTGTCGGTTACAACAACAAACTTAATCATGGCTAAAGCATTGTCCAAATCACAAATCGCCGCCGCGCTCGCGGAAAAAAACGGCATCACCAAAAAAGCAGCTGCGGAAATTCTTGAATTCATCGCTGAGCTCGCCTACAAAAACGCGAAGAACACCTTCACCCTGCCGGGCCTCGGCAAGCTGGTGCTCGTCAACCGCAAGGCCCGCGTCGGGCGCAATCCGGCCACTGGCGAAACCATCCAGATCAAGGCCAAACGCGTCGTGAAGTTCCGCGTGGCCAAGGCTGCGAAGGACGCGATCCTCGGCGTCAAAAAGTAATCCGCTTTTTTCCCACGGCGCTCTGATTATTCAGAGCGCCTTTTTTATTTAGCGCGCCAGCGTCACGCTCATCAGGCCGATGACCACTTCATTGGCCAGGGCGCGGACGGTGAGCGATTTTAATTCCTTTTCCGGATCCAGCGGCAGTTCCAAAACCGTGGCGGCCCCGCCGGGAATTTTGCCGCCCTGCCCTTTGAAAGCTAGCTCGTCCAGCAAACGGATTTTTCCGGTCCGCAAATCCACGCGAGGCGGCAACGGCCCGGCGCGGCGGAACGCAAAATCGTCAATGAAATAATCCTGGTCAATCGGCCACCAATTCGTCGGATTGCGCAGCGGCATTTTTTCCGTCGAGCCGTCGGCGTAAGTCACCACGATTTCGCCATTGTCGAACTGGCTTTGCAGCGCGCCCGTCGAGCCGGCCATCAGCAAAAATGCGTGTGGCGATTTTCCGGCGAGCGGCACGGAAACGTCGCGCGGATAATTGTCCCATTGCGAGGTGAAAATAATATTTTTCGCAGCTGCTTCGCCGGGCGTCGCCAACGGAATTCCGTCCGGCAAAATAATTTTGCCGGAATTTTTCGCCGCGAGCTCGCGCAGCCCGGAATCGTCCACGTCAAAACCGGCGTTCGGCTCGCACCAGCCGCCGATGCCCTGCTTGGGCGACGCCAGCGACGCAAACGGCGAGCGGGGCGAGCGGTAGTCATTCCGGAAAATCTGCGTGACGCGGTCGTTGAAAAGCGGCGCGAGATTGACGGCTTCAAATTTTTCGCCGTCAGGGAATTTCCGGTTCCAATCAAACCCGCTGATTGTTTCCGCCGCCACCGGCGCGATTTCCGGCCCGGGTTTTGCCGCAGGCATTTCCCCGCTCCAGTTCAGGCCGATTTCAAATTTTTCCGCCGCCGAACTTTGAATTTCGATCCGCCGCCCGCCAAAATTATTTTCAACCCAATTCCATTGGGCAGGCAGACCATTGACCGTGACGGCCAGTCCGCTGCCCAGCGCGCAAACTTGAAGGTTCAATTTCATCGGCCTGGGAAATTTGGATGCGATCGAATAAGTTTCCTTCAGACCGTCGCGGCGAAATTCAAAATTGAAATCGGGATGCCGGAGGCTCGCGTGATCCCATTTGGCCGGAAAACCCGGAACGATTTTCAGTTCACCGGCAAGCGCATCCGGCCGGATGCCAAACAGTCCTTCGACCAGTGCGCGGGAATTGACGCCGATGGCGTCCGCAAAATCGCGCTGCGCCTCGCCGCGCGCCATGTCGTGCGACGTCATGCAGCCGAGATTTCCCGGACACAAACCGAGAAACATCGAGTCGAGCAATTCGCCCTTAAAAAGTTGGAAGGCGGTTTTCGGCCGGTTCGCCTGCCAGAAACCCAGCGCCGTGTGCGCCGCCTCGGCCATGACGACATTGTTGAGCGACCATTGGTAAGGCATCCAGCTCGTCTCCGGCAGCGTGAAATAATTATCCGTAGCCGCCGACGTGAGGCGGCTCATTTCCTTTTCCGTTTTTTGAGTTGGAGCCGACTCACGTCGGCTGCTACCGGGAATTGAAATCGGAATGTGCGCGATGTGCTCGTCAATCCAGCGCGACATCTGCCACGCCTGCGCGGGCGTCGGCACTGCGGAATCAATGGTGTGATAAAATGTCCAGAGCCCGGAATTTGGATGCACCAGCTGCAAGCCGAGCAAATCCTTGGACTCGGCAAAATTGCCCGCGTCCGCTAGCCAGAGGTATTTATTCATGCCGCGCAAAATCAAATCCGCTTCGCGTTCGTAAGACGCCGGGTCCTCGCCGAGAATTTTGGCAACGCGCGCGGCCATTTTGTTCGCAAAATAATTGTAGGCGCTGGCGTGCGCCGTGCCGCCGCCGTTGTAATTCAAATCATCGCTCGCCCAGATCGCGGCGTAGGCCTCGTAAAGCGGCAGCTGGTCCGGACCAAATTCGCGGCGGAACAAACGACGTTCCCAAGCCAGGTGCCGCTCGATCACCGGCCACATTTGCCGCGCATAATTCGTGTCACCGGTCCACAGCAGATGCCGGAAGAACGCATCCACCGCGACGAGATTCATGTCGTAATGATTTTTGGAAAGGTCGCCGTTGGAATGAATCGCGGCCTCGCTACGCGCCAGATTGAATTTCTCGTCAGCGGGCGGAATGGTTTCAGGAATCGGACTGGTGTTCTGCTGTTTGGCAAAACCCGCGAAGTGCGCCGCCGTGCGGTCGTGCCAGCCGAGGTCGTCGCCGGCATATTGCCCGCGCCAGCCCAGCAGCCGCGTGCGCCACGCGACCGCGCCGTGCATGAAGGATTGCTGCGGCGCATCCCAGACTGCGTCGGCCGCGATGTTCAGCGCCGCCGCCGCCGCGTTGATGAACGGGTCGGGTGTCTCGACCAAAACGCGTTCCGCGATGGTGCGGCGATGCTCCTCTGCGGCGGAAAACAGTTTGGGTAAATCATAAACAACCACCGGCACGGGTTTGGCGTTGAATTCTTGCAGCGCAAAATAAAACGGCCGGCTGTTTTGCAATTCGTTCCGGCCCACAACGATTGACAATTCGTGTTTTGACCCGGTCGGGTTCAGCAAGGCGGCGGGCGTATTCCAATCGTTCGCATCGGCAACGGATAATTTTGTTTCAGAGTCGGCCTTGCCAAAAATTATTGCCGCCTTGCTTTTCAACCAAAACCAGTTGGTCGAAGTTGAAAATTCGTTGTCCGCGCACTGCTCCGGTCGCAATTGAAAGAATTGCGAAACTGGCTCGCGTTCACAGCCGATGTCGCCGCCGCGCGCACCCTTCATGCCGTTCACGCCGCCGAACGCCCAGATGAGTTCTACGGAAATTGTCACGCCGCTCAATTCGGCGCGCACAATTAATCCTTTTGTTCCACTCAATGGCAGCACAACCAGATCCAATTCGCAGTCGCCGAGCAGCGGATCGCGGATTTCGTAAAGCAGCGAGCCGGAACGATAGCGGGCGATGATTTGCTGCGCGTTGTTCAGCCATTTAACGCCGGCGGACGTTTTGATGCCGAAACGGAGATTGCCGCCGCGCCCTGGCAGATAAATCGAAAATTCGGGCCGGTCGCCGCCGTCAATGCGGAACGCGGAATTCAAGCCGTAAAGCGGCCGGTTGAAAAATTCCGTGCCATTCGTGATGACAAAATCGCCGTCGATCGGCCAGTAACGCAACGGCCGTGCAATGTTATCTTCAAAATTACCGCGCGGCTGGTAAATCAACTCCGGCCGGTCGGCCGCGTGCGCATTTTTTATTTGGCCGCCGGGCGGTGGAGTTTGCGCGGTGGCGAACGCAGCGAAGAAAAATAGAAAAGAAAGCGACAGCAGAATCAAAACCGATTTGTCGAAATAATGTTTCATGGTGCTGACATCGTTTTGTCCGCCAGATTGAGCGTGTGACAAGCGGTGTCGGCGGGCGTTGATCGCCGCGCGTTTTTCGTGGTGAATTATGGGCGATGCCCTAAACTTTTGCCATGTTGAATCCGCGACAGCGCCCGATTCTTTTGGCGATGGCCGCCCTGGCGGTGATCTGGATCGTCGCGCTGGCCGGCTACGAAATCGCCAAGAACGCCAAGGTCACCCCCGAAAAAGTCCGCGCCTACACGGCCGCCGTGGATTTTAGCCAGTTGTCCGCGGCCGACCGCGCGGCCGCCATCGAGAAACTGGCCGCCATGCTCAATGCGCTGACGCTCGACGAGCGGCAGAGCCTGCGATTGGAACGCCTGGCCTGGTTTTCAAAAATGTCGGAGGCGGAGAAAGGCCAGTTTCTCGAAGCCACCCTGCCCACCGGTTTCAAACAAATGCTCGCCGCGTTCGAAGCCTTGCCGGCGGACAAACGCCAACGCGTCGTGGATCAGGCCGTCAAACAACTGAAAGACGCCCGCGCCAAAAATGCCGATGGCCAGTCGCCAGCGGTTAACAATCCGGGCTTGAGTCCGGAGCTTCAGGAAAAAGTGACAAAGATCGGCCTGCAAAGTTTTTACAGCCAAAGCTCCGCCGAGACCAAGGCGGAAATGGCGCCGCTGCTCGAAGAAATCCAGCGCGCCATGGAAAGCGGCCGCATGTTGCGCGGTCCGCGACAACCATGAAGGTTTCTTCGCCATCCAAAACAAACCGGGCTTTCACCTTGATTGAATTGCTTGTGGTCATCGCCATCATTGCACTGCTCGCCGCGCTGCTGCTGCCCGCGCTGGGCCGCGCCAAGGAATCCGCGCGCGCCACCGTCTGTTTGAGCAATCTGCACCAGGTCGGCATCGCGCTGCAAATTTATGTTCCGGAGAACAACAATAAAATGCCGGTGATGCGCGACGTTTCCACCGATCCGGCGGTCGCCGCCACCAATACGTTTCCGGCCATCCAGAATGTTCTGGCGACGCAGCTCGGCAACACGAACGTCCTGCGCTGTCCTTCAGACGTGCCGGATTATTTTGCGCGGACCGGTTCGAGCTATGCGTGGAACAGTTTGCTGAACGGCGAGGACGCCGATCATCTGAAAGTTTTTAACATCCCGTTCAGCGCGCAGGAAATTCCGGTGATTTATGACAAGGAAGATTTTCACAAGGCCCGCGGCCCAAACCGGGCGGTGAATTATCTCTACGCCGACGGCCACATCAAAAATCTACTGACCCTCGAAGGCACCAAATGATCGAACTGCGCAACGTCTGCAAAAAATTCGCCGGCCGCATCGCCGTGGACGACCTGTCGTTCACCGTGCCGCGCGGGGAAATTTTCGGGTTGCTCGGCCACAACGGCGCGGGCAAAAGCACGGCCATCGGCATGATGCTCGGCCAGGTCTGGCCCACCAGCGGCGCGCTGAAAATCTGCGGGCACGATATTCAAACCAATCGCCGCGACGCGTTGCGGCCGGTTGGGGCGATTTTTGAGACGCCGGTGTTTTACGATTACTTGAGCGGCGCGCGCAACCTGGAAATCTTGAGCACCTACACCGCGCCCACTTCCAAGGCGCGCATCCGCGAGGTGATCGAATGGGTCGGCCTGACCGGCCGCGAGTCGTCCAAGGTGCGGACGTATTCGCACGGGATGCGCTCGCGGCTCGCGCTGGCGCAAGCGCTGCTGCCCAAACCGGAACTGCTCATCCTCGATGAGCCGAGCGACGGCCTCGATCCCGAAGGCATCCACGAAATGCGCCAGACCATTCTCCGTTTGCAGCGCGAACTCGGCCTGACCATTTTGCTGTCGTCGCATTTGCTGAACGAAGTCGAGCAGCTCTGCACGCGCATCGCTGTTTTGCAAAATGGGAAAAAAGTTTTTGAAGGCAACGTCGCGGACGTGAAAAGCGCGCGCGGCAAAGTGGCGTTGAAAACTTCTGATTTCGCCAAGGCCACCCAGCTGCTGCGGGAGCGCGGGCTGATCACCGCGACGGAGCTGGAGAAATACATCACGCTGGCCGAAGGGCGTTCCACGGCGGACATCGCGCAAGCGTTGGTGGCCGCCGGCATCGCGGTGGACGGCATCTGGCAGCATGAGCAGACCGTGAAAGATTTTTATCTGGGCCTGATTAACCGCAACGGAAAGAAATGAAATGACCAGGCCATTTTCGAAATGTGAAGGGCGGCGACATGGTGCGGTTTTAAACCCGGGAGGCATGTCTCCCGGTTCCAAAGCGCGGTCATGCGCGCGCACTCCAAATCAACCCAGCCGCAACACCCTTGGCAATTTTCAAACCGGCTCTCAAGTTAAACGTTGCTTCAAATTAAACCATGTTCCTCGCCCAGCTTAAAAACGAACTCTGGAAACTGTTCGGCAAGAAGCGCACCTACATCGGCTTCGGCGCGTTTGTGGTGGCGCAGACGGCCATGCTGCTGATGTTCAAATACACGCGCTGGCAGGGCCAGTTCGAGCGCCTGCTGGCCGGCAACGGCTATCTGGCGTCCGAATACATTTCCGCGCTGACCGTGGCGGTGATCATGCTCGTGCCGCAAATTCTCCTGCTCATGCCGCTTTACGTCACGCTGACCGGCGGCGACCTGGTGGCGAAGGAGGCCGAGGACGGCACGCTGCGGATGATTTTGTCGCGGCCCATTTCGCGCGTCCGCCTGCTGCTAGTGAAATGGGCGGCGGGAACCATCTTCTCGGCGGTGCTGGTGCTGGCGCTGGGCGCCATCGCGCTGGGTTTTGCGCGCATACTTTTTCCGTGGAAAGGCATGTTCGTCTTCGGAGAGTTGCCGCATCCAATTTTCGGCCTGTTCCCGCCGGGCGAGGGCTTGCGGCTTTATATTTTCGCCCATTTGTTCATGACTGTGAACGCCATCGCGATGCTGTCCGTCGCGGGCATGTTTTCGTGTTTCAACATGAAGCCGGCGGCGGCCACGATTCTCGCGCTCTCTTTTTTATTTCTGAGCATGGTCATGGAACATATCCCGTTTTTCGAGGCCTACCAAAACTGGTTTATCACCTACCATTTCGCGGCGTGGGTGTTGG
The DNA here is from genome assembly GCA_903884535.1 of uncultured Verrucomicrobia subdivision 3 bacterium. Taxonomy (GTDB): domain Bacteria; phylum Verrucomicrobiota; class Verrucomicrobiia; order Limisphaerales; family UBA11358; genus UBA11358. The sequence continues at coordinate 2,452 of CAISEZ010000112.1, read as the reverse complement.
TATTTCAAACGCCGGTGCCGTGGCCGCAGATTTTCCAGTCGGAAATCATCCTGCTGGCCACCAGCGCCACGGCGTTTGTCATCGGTGCGATGGCGTTTCAGATGCGCGACATTAAATCGTAAACAGCCCGGCCAGCTTGATTGATTTTGAACCGGATGAACCTGCCACTAAAAATTACCAGCAGCCTGATTTTATTGGTTGCGCTGGCAGGCCGCTGCGCCGAAATCAAATTCACACCGGAGCCGTTGTCGGGCCAGACGTTCATCCACGACCCGTCCACGATCGTCAAAGACGGCGGCCGCTTTTTCATTTTTGGCACCGGGCCGGGCATCCGCACCAAATCGTCGCCCGACTTGATCCATTGGATCAACGGCGATTCCGTTTTCGACCTGCCGCCTGCGTGGACGACGACGTTTGTGCCCACGTTCACCGGTTATTTTTGGGCGCCGGATGTTGTGCGCGTGAAGGGTAAATATTTGCTCTATTACGCCGCGTCCACCTGGCAGAAACAAATCTCCGCCATCGGCCTCGCGACCAGTCCAACGCTCGACCCGGCCGCGACCAATTATTTTTGGGCGGACGGCGGCCCGGTCATCGCGTCCACCAACGGCAGCGCGTTCAACACGATTGATCCGAGCGCGTTTCTCGACACGGACGGAAAATTGTGGCTGGCATTCGGCTCGTATTGGCAGGGAATTTTTCTGACCGAGCTCGATCCGCAAACCGGCAAACGCTTCGGCACCAATTCACCCGTTTACAATCTCGCCTGGAATCATTCCATCGAGGCGGCGTGCCTGACGCGGCATGACCGTTTTTATTATCTTTTTGTCAACTGGGGCCAATGCTGCCAGGGCACGAACAGCACCTACCAAGTCCGCGTGGGCCGCGCGGAAAAAATCACCGGCCCGTATCGCGACCGCGACGGCAACGACCTCGCCACCGGCGGCGGTTCGCCGTTCCTCCAAAGCAGCGGTCGCTTCATCGGCCCCGGCCACATCGGCATCGCGGACACCGGCGACACGAACGGCCCGACGCGATTCAGCTACCATTATTACGATGCGGCCACGCAAGGCCGTTCGCGCTTGGCCATTGGAATGATTGACTGGTCGGTCGGCTGGCCGGTGGCGGTTAAATAATTGCGCACGCGCAAACTTTTATTTTCCGCGCCGCGCGCTATTCTTCCAGCCGATGTTAAGGACGCTGCGCAAAGCCGAATACGCCGAGCTGATGATTTTATTTTTCATCCAGGCGGCGGCGATGGCCATCTGGTTCGTGCCGCTCGGCACGATTCTGGATGCGCACGGCCTGAATGCGATCAAGCCCTATGCCTTCGCGGTGAACGCGCTGGCGGCCTTCATCTCGCCGCTGATGTTCGGCGCGATGGCGGACCGGCACGTCGCGCCCGCCAAAGTGCTGCGCGGGCTGGCGTTCGCCACCGGCGTGACGATGGCCGTCATCGCCACGGCCATCGGGCACGGCTGGAACCGGTGGCTGGTGCTGGCGCTGATCCAATTATTTTCATTGTCCTACGCCCCGATGTTCAGCATCTCCACGGCGCTCGTGCTCGCGCGATTGGAGGATGCGAAAAAAGAATATGGCCCGGTCCGCGCGCTGGCGACCTTCGGCTGGATGGCCGGCGCGCTGCTCATCAGCGCGTTGAACCTGGACCGCTCGGCGCTCGCCAGCTACCTCGGCGCCGGATTCTGGCTGCTGGTCGCCGCGTTCACTTTTTTTCTACCGACGCTGGAAATCCCCAAGTCCGCCGAACATTTGAAGTGGCACGAACGCCTCGGCCTCGACGCGCTCACGCTGCTGAAAGACCGCGAGACGCGCGTCGTCTTCGTCACCACCACGCTCTTCAACATTCCGATTTGCGCGTTTTATCCGTATGCGCCAACGCATCTGCATGACCTCGGCTTCGCGCACACCAGCGCGTGGATGAGCCTCGCGCAGGTCACCGAGGTCATCGCCATGTTCAGCCTCGCGTGGCTGCTGGGGCATTGGCGGCTGAAATGGATCTTCGCCTGCGGCCTCGCCATCGGCGTGCTGCGATTCGCCTTGAGCGCGCTGAACACGCCGCATGCCCTGCTGCTCGGCGTGACGCTGCACGGCGCGTCGTTCGTGCTGGTGTTCATCACCGCGCAAATCTACCTCGATCAGCGCATTGACACGGCGTGGCGGGCGCGGGCGCAGGCGCTGCTTACACTGATGAACGGCGGCATCGGCAACCTCATCGGCTACTTGGGCACCGGCTGGTGGTTCGCCGCGTGCGAACGTCCGGACGGCGCGCGCTGGCCGCTGTTCTGGGGCGGACTCGCCGCCAGCGTGGCGGCAGTGCTGGTTTATTTTTTAAGTGCGTATCGCGAGAAACTGATTCCCGAGCGTGGCAGCCGACGTGAGTCGGCTTCATGATTCTCCAAGCCGCGATTCATTGGCATCAAAAGAGCGCAGA
>CAISEZ010000111.1 GCA_903884535.1 uncultured Verrucomicrobia subdivision 3 bacterium | reverse complement strand
CTGCTCGCCCCTCATCCGTCGGTCGCCTTGTTCGCGAAAAGCCGAGCCCCCAGCCCTCCTGCGTGGAAGTAGTCTTCAGAAGGAGCCGCGCAATGGCGGGCTGGTGTTTTAGGCGAGGCCGTGACAAGGCGACCGCACGAGAGAGGGGTTTTAGTGAGCAGTGAAAAAAGGACTTGAAAACGAAGCGCCCTTCACAAAAAAACCAAACCATTTATTTTTTGAGCAACGCGAGCAAACTATCCACGACCGTAGGGAGCCAATCATCTATTGCTTGCCCGCGACGATAGGCAACGCCTCGCGTCGTATTGGCAGGCGAAGCCTGCACCCACAAGGCCGGACGAAGTCTCGCGGCCCTTGGTCACGCTGCCGGAAGTGTGACCAACCCACCACGACGAGGAGCGTTAGCGACGAGGACTTCGACGCCGCACAGCGCGGCAAGTCATGGCGAACCAAAATGGTTCTCTTGAAACCAAATCATTCGCGAACCTATCGCGTCCGAATCGCGCGCGCTGTCAGCGAAAGGCACGCCGAGAGTGACTTTCGTAAACCTGTGAAGGCGTGCCGGTGCTGGCGTAGCGGTGGCGTTAGCCGCCGCCGCCAGCATGAGCGCCGGCGTCCGCGCGCGGGAATTGGCATTCGTAAATGGAGACCGTGAAATTGCCGCGCGATTCGTCATTGTTGAGCGAAGGCGAACTGATTTTTATTTGACGACGACCGGACGCCGAAGATTGTTTACATGATCAACGACTCCCGACTTCTCCTGGCTGCCCGGGGCGAGTTGCCAAGTGAACGCGAATTTGAATGGCGCGATTTCAATCGCAAGGCGCCGCGGTGAATAAAATAATCAAAGCTTTAACCGATAAAAAACCGCTGGTGAAGCCGGATCCACCGGGATGTTTGTCGTGGTAATGCCTGGGCTGCCCAGCACGTCCACCCAGTTTGAGCCCAGGCCTTTCGAAAGGCTGTTGGTTTGTTGCTGAAGGGTCCAGCCGGGGTTCGTCGGCCATGCGAGCGTCAGCATGCCACCCGCGTAGCTCGCCAAGATGACCGGCGGGTTGGTGTTGATTGGTGCGGCGAGGACGTTCGCATCAAAGACCAGCGTCACATAGGCGTTGCGTTGGCTGGTGTTATTCATGTTGGTGTATATATCAGTATAAGTGCCGGCTGTCGGCACATCACCATAGAGATGCAGGTGGCCACTGCTGCCTCCGGGAAAAAGTGCGGGGCCATACAGCGTTTGGTTGGCGTTGTTGCCGGGGTTATACGCTGGTGCGGGGTAGGTGGAGCTATATCCATTGTTGATGGCGGCGGCGAGAACATACCCCGCATTAGTCGCGGTCGTGTAGGTCAAAGAAGTGGTCCCGCTGGTAAGCGTATTCGCGGCCCCCGCCAGACTGGCCACGTCGCCAATATTCCCCAGCGCCATCGCACTGTAGGCCAGACCGGTTGTGCTGCTGTTCGTGCTGGTAATGACGAATTGTCCGCCGGTTGCCGCGGGATTGATTAAATAGAAAATGCCAGCCCATTGATTTGCTTGGTTGGTGACTACGCCCGGAATCATGGATTGTCCTGCAAAGGTGGCGCTGACGGCGGGAGTGCTGGAACCGCATTCGCTCGTGACGATCAAAGCGACCGCGTTGCCGCCATTCAGGTCGAAGCTGGTTGAGGTCGCGAGTGTCGGGCCGGTCGCACTGGCCACCGTCGTTCCCGGCATTGACGCCGTCGCCATGATCTGGACATTTGTGCTGGGTGTTGCTGCCACTTGGGCCGACGGCGGACTGGGGCCGAATGGCGTGTTGGCATAAACGACGTAATAATAAGTCGTGCCATTTTGCAGGCTGGCGTTGAGATAGACCGAATTCGTCGTGGCAACAATCGTCGTGTAAGGACCGCCATCGGTGGTGGAACGTTGAACCACATAATTTGTGGCGCCAGGCGCCGCCGCCCAGTCCACCACGATCTGCGCATTGGCGGGAATTGTTATCAGGCCAATTGGAGCGCCGATGGTGTAGGCCGGCAAGGTTGCGTTGGTTGAAACTCCGCCGGCGTTCATGGCCGCCACTTGATAATAATAGGACACGCCAGTGTCCAGGCTCCCATCCGTGTAATTCGTTTCCGTCACGGGTTGTAAGAAAGTGAACGGCCCGGTCGCACTGGTCGCCCGGCTCACTTCATAACCCACCGCACCGGAAACCGAAGTCCATTTGATCTTGATGTTATTGGTCGTCGCGGCGGTTTGTGAAGTTGCTGTCGTCGCGTTGGCCGGCGGCACGGGACGCGGAACCGTGACCGCCATCGCGGAATTTCCGCTCATCCCACCCGCGCTCGTTGCCGTGACATAATATCCATAAATGCTGCCGTCCGTTGGCGAATTGTCGGTGTAAGTCGCGCCCGTGACATTGTTGGCCAGCACAACTGTTCCCAGGACGTTTGACGCGCCGCCGCCGTTGTTATACAGGGTTGCGCGATAAACGGTGTAGAAATTCGCACCGGACGACCCGCTCCAGTTAATCGTCGCACTTTGGTGGCTACTGCTGACGATTGTCACGCCAGCTGGCGTGGCGGGGGCACTGGAGGAAATCAAACCCGATGGAATCGCCCCGGGACTTTGCGTCGAGTTGAGGCTGCTGCCGGCTGAATTCACGGACTGAACGACATAGTAATAAGTTGAGCCGTTCGCTACCGTCGTATCAAGCCAGGTTGCGTTATTCCACCCGCTGCCACAAACCGGGCCGACAACGCCATTGGTGAGCAGACCATAGCCGCTTCCTGAGGTCGTTGAACGCCAAATCTTGTAGCTCGAAGCTCCGGGTGTGACCGGCCAGCAAACCAAATTGCAATTGTTGCCCGCGTAAGCAATCGCGCTTGCCGGCGGCGGCGGCACATACCCAGTCAGTTCCAGTCGCACATAATCATACATCGCATGGTTCATCCAGCCGGAACCCAGCCCAGACGAGTCGTCGCCTTTGCGCATATTGATGGTGATGGTGTTCGGCCCCGTTTGCAGCAGGCCGGCGGAGAAAGTAATCCGGTTGTCCGAATACAGTCCGTGAATGGCCTCGCGGATGGTGGCGTCGCTCTGATTTCCGGAACTGTTGTAAGCCGGAAAATAGCCGGTGGTGCCGCTGGCGATGTCAGTGCCATTGACAATGACCCTGAGCGGGCCTTGATAATCCGAGGCGAGCGCGATGTAAATGGAGGCATTGCCGCTGGGCGCGGAAGCAAGATTGAAGTTGATCGTGGAAGCGGACCCGCCAAACGCCCCCGCACCGTTGATCACAGCAGGTTGGACATAATTCCAATCGGTCGTCCAACGGCTTTGGCCGACGGTGTAACTCACGCCATTCGGAAAATCAAAAGGGAATTCCAAATGCTTGCCCCATACCGGACTGGGCGCCGTGTTGCTTGGACCGATGTCGCCTACCCACCAATCGTCGCCGTGGCGGAATTTTCGGCCGGTGCGGTCGGGATAGCCGATTTCAAAAACCGTTGGTCCGATGCGCGTCGGCCTCCAGGTTTTCGTGCCAAGATTATTCGTCGCGCCCGCCGTTACCGTCACGCTGAACGGCGAGGCCGGAATGTCGAGCGTGTTCGGCGCACTGCCACCGGTTTGGGCCTGTGATTGAAAAGTGCCGGCGGCGCCGGGACCAAACGCATACAGTGTGTAATTGGTGCCCGCAATGACGTTGTGAAGGGTGAAGGTGCCATTCGAACCCGTCTTCACCCAAAATTGATAAGGTTTGGCCCAGCCTTGGAAATCATAGACGCCGGCAGTCGTGGCCGGTTGTTGGATCAAACCGACCCAGAGGTTGGAAACAGAGGCATTCGGGTTATTGGTATCGTTGATGATCAATTGACCGCTGACGGTGCCACGATTTGAGGCTGGCGCGTAGTTTGCATTGGTAAACCAATTGTAAGGCCAGGCGGTGGCCTCGGCGGCGGCTTGGGCGAGCGCATCAGTGTAAAGTGCCTGTGCCGGGGCATTGGTGCCGGTGAGGGTGTTGGTGACATTGTTACAGTAGATAAAATATGGACCGCAAACCTTGGTCCACACTTCGCCGGCGGCAAATGATCCGTCCGAACCGCCACCATAATGACCGCCATTGACCATGTTCAAAATAGTGGTGCCGAGGTGAGACATCAATTCGCGCTTCAGCGGGCCGCCGTTGTAGTATTCCGCGCTGGCCGAAACATTCCAGAGGCCGACGTTTTTTCCGCCGGTGCCGACACTGCTCCAGCCCCAGACGCGCTGGTCGCCAAAATCGGCGCTGTATTTGTATTTGTCCTCGTATTGGCCGGCATAAATGCCGTTCGTCCACAGCGAAACCTCCCCCGGAGCACCCTGAACGCCAATGCGCAAGCTGCTGGACGAAACATCCATCAACCGGTTTCGCGTCGCATCCACGCTCATCCAGTTGAAGATCGAACCCGCATAGATGTTATCGCGACACTCGCCCAGACTCCAGGCGCCGTCAATGCTGCGGTGAAGCCAGATCGCCGTAACATAAAATCCGGTGGAGCCACGCGACAGGGAGTAATGCACCTCCAGCACACTGTTCGACTCCGACAGGGTTGTCACTGCGATTTCTGCATAGTTGCCCCCGTTGCTGGCGGGATTAGCGACAATTGAATAGGTAAATGTCAGTCCTTGGTTGTTGCCACTTTCCCAATACAATTGACCGCCATTGGGATTTCCCGAAAGCAGGTTCAGTGTCTGTGAACTGCCGGTGTTGTTGAAGGTGTAATTGATTTGGTCAATGGAACCGCCGGATTTGGTGCAAAGAATCGAGATGATGCCGTTGCCGATGGTCACCGTGCTGCCATTGTCGGCGAGTGTAACATTCGAGCCCGTGCCGGTGCCGCCGCCGGGAAGGTTCGCCAATGCGGTTCCAGCCGCCGCCAGCAGGATGCAAATACAAACTCGTTTAAACAGGGTTATTTTCAATTGGCGTTAGATTGCCGGGACTGTGAACGGTTTGCCATTGACGGTGACATTCTTGATCTTCAGGTGTTTCGCCTGATCGGTGTTCAAATTCGCGCCCTTGAGTTGCACATCAATATTTTCGAGCGTGATGTCGCTGATGGTCGTTTCCGGTGTTCCAACGATGTCACCAAACGCGCCGAATGAACCCCTGATGTCTGAGACCGTCACGTTTTTCACCACCGACTTCGGCGACGGCTGGTCCTTCAGGTCAGAGTATTGAACCCAGGGATTGATGGCGAAGATCACACCCCGTTCGTTGTCGAGCGTGATGTTGCGGTAGTGGATATCCTCGTAGCACTGGGACGTGTCAGGACGCAATTTGAATGTGAGCAGACCCATTGCGCCGGTGACCTTACAATTCTCCACCACAAGGTTCCGCACGATGGTTGCCTCGCTGCCGCAGGTAACGGCGGCATGGCCACGCAGAAACGTGCAACCGGAGACATGCACCCGCCCCACCGGTAGACTTTCCTTGTCTTGCAATGCGAAGGGACCACTCGTTCCCTTCATCGCGATGCAATCATCGGTCACCGAAAAATAGCAGCCTTTGATTTCGACATCCTGGCAGCTATCGACATCGATGCCGTCGGTGCTGGGGGCCTGCTTGTAGTCGTCGGGCACTTGAAAGCGCGCATTTTGCACCAGCACCGAGCGGCAATTGTAGAGGTGAAGATTCCAATACTGGGAATCCTTAAACGTGACGCCGTCCACCACCACATTCTTTGAGTTGTTAATAATGCAAAGCTGGGCGCGGGGAACACTCAGGTTCCGGAAATTTTTTTGGTCCTTGGCGGCCCGGCGTAATTTCCAAAAGCGATCCCAAATCGGTCGGCCGTTTCCATCCAACGTGCCCGCGCCATCAATTCGCAATCCATCGCAGCCTTCGGCATTGACCAGCGCGGGATTGAAATGCTCTTCGAAATGCCCTTCGATCCGGATGCGGCGCACAGGAAAATTCGTCATGTCCGTCGAAGCTTTGAGCACCCCGTCCTTTTCCAGATGCAGGTTCACACCGGGTTTCAAAAAAATCGCACCGGTTAAAAAAACGCCTTGGGGAATGACCAGCGTGCCACCGCCCTTTTCCACAAGCTGATTAATCGCGGCCTGAATTCGCGTCGTGTTCAGCGTCTTGCCATCGCCGACCGCACCGCCGTCCGAAATTAATAGGCGGTTTGTTTGAGGAATTTCCGCCGCAACGGACTTAGTCTGCAAGACAGATCCAAGCAAAATACCCATCGTGCAAACTAATCGGATTTTATACATGAGGTTGAGGTCAGTGTGCATCAGCCAAGGACTTGTCTGTTTGCGGTGGGCGTTCGCGGAGCGGGACGGCACCCTCAAAACCGGTTCCAGCGACGTTGTTGGTGAAATACTGTGAACCGGAGATGCCATCGAGACGGATGTCTTTGAGAATCACATTGGTGGCATTCTGAATGACAGAGCCCTGTTTGCAAGTTCCGGTCACACGGCTGATTTGAATTCCGTCCACCGGTTTTTCCGTTGTGCCTTCGATGCTCAATAGGCGCTTGGAATCGAGTCGCACATCGCTGATGCGGATATTGCGGAATTGTGTGAGACCGTCCACGCCGGAAACGCCTTGCGGATCGGGGTTGAAGCGATAGTTTGCGGTGATCTCCAGTAAGGGGGTTGGCCCAACGATAAGATGTTCGGCAGTGATGTCCTCCAAGTATCCAGCGCGTCCCTCGCGTGACTTCAATTGCAGCGCGGCCAACCCCTGCTTGAACGTGCAATGAGAAATACGCACCCGCCGGATGCCGCCGGAAAGCTCGCTGCCCAAGGCGATAGAGACATAGCCTTTGATAAAGGTGCAATTGGTGATGATGATGTCTTCGCATGGCCGACCGACTTTTACTCCCTCCTGACCTTTGCCGGACTTGATGGCGATGTTGTCGTCGCCAGTCGTGAAGGCACAGCCGTTGATGATGACCCGCTGGCAGGAATCCACATCAATGCCGTCCGAGTTGGCCCCTTGAGTATCGAAAGTCACCCCGGAAATACGCACGTCCTGACAATACGTGGGGTGTAGCGTCCACATCCGAAAACTCTTCAGGGTGATTCCCTCGACGCGGATATTGCGGCATTCGGTCATCTCTACTACCGCCGGCCCGCGGGGATCGCGGAGGCGGCCCACGACAGGATTTCCGTCGATAACGCCTGCACCGGTGATGGCAATATCTTCCGCATGGTCGGCCGAGATCAGCGCCCGGTGGCAGTTGGTTTCAATCCCCTCCCAGCGGGCTCGCGCGATGGGATAGTCGTTCTGATTGCTGCTGCCCAGCAGGACGGCACCGGCCTCCAAATGCAGGGTGGTGTGGGATTTCATTACCAGGCTGCCGGTAACGTAACGCCCTGCTGGAACCCGCACTTCACCGCCCTCGCTTTGCGCGGCGGTGTCCAAAGCTTTTTGGATGGCGATGGTATCGAGCGTTCTTCCATCGCCAGTCGCGCCAAAATCATGAATAGAAATCGAAGGCGAAGCCGCTGCGCAAGCAGACAACAAAGCGGCGAACCAAATCCAGACAACAATGTTTTTAAGAAATCTGAAACTCATGCAAGGAAATCGTTTCTGAGTGATTCAATCGGTTCGGTAAGTTGCCCGTGTTGTCAGGCTGAAACAGACGGCTTGCGGGCAGCGATGCGGAGTTAATTTGATGGCGCTCACGACACGTCGTAAGCCAACACTGTCTCTGAAATCGCTTTGGTGATGTTTTCATATCTCGCAAAAAGGCGATACAGAACGTGTTCTCGCTGCGAAAGCCGCACCGGGCGGCGATTTGGCTGAGCTTCATATCATGCTCGACCAAAAGCCGCTTAGCCTGTTCGATGCGTAAAGATCTCAGGAACAACCCGGGATTGGTTCCCACATTTTTTTTAAAAGCCTTTTGAAAACCGCGCCGCGACATCCCCGAAATCTTCACCAAATCCTTCAATTGAATCGGCGCTGAAAAATTCTTTCGAATAAATTTCAAACTTTTGTAAACACCAGCGTGACTGGCGGCAACTTGAACCCCGTTGTTTATTTGCGGACTGGGAAGAACGAAGGCACTAGCCGTTCTTATTTTGCTCGAACCATCGCATTTGTTCATAATTTGATTTTTAAATGTCATGCCGGTCATGTTCTTGAAAATATACAGTTGTCCAATTCGGGCGGCGGCGTCACCCATAACGCCGCCGCCCCTAACCGGACCCCCTGAACCGGTCTTGATGACGGGAACCCAAACCCGTCACGAAATTTTTTCAGCCTCCAAGGACGCCAGACTTGTGCGCTGGCGATACCTGCGGACGCCACCAACGATGACAGCGATCGTCCCGAATACGGCCATCGCCACATTGACCGGTTCCGGCACCGCCGTGATGTCCAGTGACCAATTTCACCAAAGAAATCGAAAGGCGTTCACCAAATAGGGCTTGGGTTATCTACCACAACCAAATGTTTGGCGACGCCTATGCGAACGAAATGGTAATCTATAATTTTGAGTGGAACGACAAGCATGCAACGCTCAATGTT
>CAISEZ010000110.1 GCA_903884535.1 uncultured Verrucomicrobia subdivision 3 bacterium | reverse complement strand
TTGTTTGCCTCGACGGCAACGCGGGCACCATGCCCGAGTCACTTCGCCGTGGTAGGATTCAGTAAGCCAGCCGGCCCTCTCCAAGGTGTTCTTGGTGGTGCGTCCAGGAACGTCGGACACCACCGGCTCATTTACGGTGCAAAGTGCATCCGCCATCAACGGCACTTTTGCCGATGTCAGCCCGGCAGCTACGATCACCCAACTGTCGCCGGGAGTATTCCAAGCGGTCACTCCGTTGAGCGGGCCGACCCGCTTCTATCGTATTCGCCGCTGACCGTTGCAGAATCACGGCCGGCCTGCGAGAGTGTCGCAGGCTGGCCTAATCAAAACCTTAAAATTTATTGCGATTATGAAAGAAGACAATTTTCAACCAAATGCTGTAACCCGACGTGCCTTTACCTTGATTGAATTGCTGGTTGTAATCGCAATCATTGCCATTCTCGCGGCCATGCTGTTGCCGGCCCTTTCCAAGGCGAAGGCCAAGGCGCAGAGCATCTCTTGCGTGAATAATCTGCGGCAGACCGGCCTGTTCATGCAGCTTTATACCGATGATAATTCGGACAAATTCCCCACTTCCATCAATGCCTACACCGCTACCGACAGTATGAACAATTGGTGGGGCATGGCCATTATTGGTTTTGCCAAGGGGAATGACGGCATGTTTCACTGCCCCTCATACGGACGTTCCGCCGCTGACAAATTTGTATGGCGCATGGATTTTGACGGCGTGGGTTATGGCTTCAACACGTTCTTCCTCGGCGGCGGACCCGAAGCCGGCAAATCTGTTTCTACCGGTGGTTTCACTTACATAATTCCGGCTAACTTAAAGCGCGCCAACATCAAAACCCCGGTTGATTTATTGATGCTCGGCGATAAAGATCCTAAACCCATCATGGGACTTGATGGAACCAATGGTGCGTCTTCTGGTTCTTTATGGTGGCCTTCTGCCAGCACCAAAATTTCACCGGTTGCCGTCAATGAAGGCGTGAACATGACGCGTCATAGCGGATCGGGAAACGTCAATTTTGCCGATAGTCACTCCGAGTCCAGAAAAGATAAAAACATCAATCCGCCAACTGATTTGTCTCTGATTAATTCGCGCTATTGGGATCCGGCGCAGCAGGCTGGGCAGCAATAATCAATTAATGGCTGCCAATGCAGTGGTGGCTTTGAAAATTATATTTGGGATTGTCTTTAACCGGCCACCGGCATAATCGCATTTGAAATGAATAACTTCACCACCACCGTTGCCGGAATTTCCGGCAACCCGCCCGTGTTCAACCGCCGCATTTTTTTCTGGGCCATCGTCTCGGCGCTGGCCGGATTTTTGTTCGGCTTCGACACCGTCGTCATCTCCGGCGCGGAACAGAAGATCCAAGCGCTCTGGGGCTTGAGTCCCGGCCTGCACGGTTTCGCCATCGGCTCCGCACTTTACGGCACCGTGCTCGGCTCCTTGTTTGGCGGCTTGCCGACGGATTTCTTTGGTCGCAAGAAAACCCTGTTGAGCATCGGCGTGCTTTATGTCATCTCGGCGGTGGGTTGTGCGTTTGCGAACAACGTCACCATTTTCATCATCGCGCGCGTGATTGGCGGCATCGGCATCTCCACCGTGGCCGCGCCGCTTTACATTTC
>CAISEZ010000109.1 GCA_903884535.1 uncultured Verrucomicrobia subdivision 3 bacterium | reverse complement strand
CTTCACAAATCTACCACCCACGACAGTCGGCAAAACAGCAGGGTATGTTTCTGTCAGCGCATCTACATTTTTTGCCAGCAATGACCAGTATTTTTATTCTTGTTGGGTTCAAGTCGAGTCAAACATTGTGGTCAGGATTGAGATAGAGACAGGCTCCAAAGAGTCTCTTGATGTAGCAACGTCTTCGTTGAAGACATTAAAAATTAGTCGGAAGAAGATTTTAGATATTGTGAAGTCTTCGGTATATTAGAGTTTATTCATGTGACTACTCTATGACTTTGCTGCCTAATACGTTGATAGGCTGCGAAGCCTTCCGTTCGCAACTGCAATTTTTAAAAGTTAATCCCGCTGGCTGAACTCGCGGATCATGGCCTTCCACCACGGCGCGAGTTTTTCCTCGGGCCGCAGCCAGGCCTGCTGGTGCAGCCAGACCATCACACGCTGGTCGGCCATCACGGCGACGCGTTCGGACGGTTTTAATTTGTCCGGGCCGTCGGCCAGGATTTTTTCACCGAGCAGCCGCACCGCATCGCTGCCCGCGCCCAGCCGGGCGAACTGCTCGGCGTAAACGGGATTCAATTGTTTTTCGCGCAGGAGCATCACATGCACGGCGTTGACGTAGGGATCCAGCACGGCCTCGGCGAGTCCGGCGTGCGGGCGGCACGGGGCGTTTTCATTTTCGGTCAACTCGTGGATTTTCAACCGCGACCGCAGCGAGACGATTTCCATCGGCGGCTTCGTTTCTTCGGGTGTCAAAAACAGGCCCAGGCTCTTGGCCCGCGCGCCGAGACTGCGGCGGCTGGTGAGCACGCTCAACGGCACGGACAGCACCATGCCCGCCAGCACCGGCGTGAACCACCAGAACAACGTCGGGTCAAGGTCCCAGGTGAACCAGCCCCAGACTGCGCCGATGAGCGTGTGGCCCCAGTGCCGCTGGATGGCGTAAAGCCAGTCCGTGCCATCGGCGGTGCGGCGCTGCGTCGTCCAGCCGACGCTGATGCCGGCGATGTTCGTGATGACGAACCGCGTGTGCCAGAGCATGAGCAGCGGCGCGTGCAACGTGGAGAAAATGGTTTCGCCGATGACGCCAACGGTGGCGTGCGCGAGGCCGCCAAATTCCTTCCGGCGCGGCCAGTCGCGCGCGAGGTCAACGAGCGACAGAAATTTCGGCAGCATGATGACGATCATGCAAATGACGAACACCAGCAGCGCGTGTTGCGTGCCGCTCCAGTTTTTCAAATACGGATTAAAAGATTCGACGGGAATATCCGAGAGGCCGGTGTATTTCTGATACCAATAAATCCAGTTGAACGTGAGCATGAATGCCAGCCAAAGCGGACTGGCGACGTAGCCAAAAATGCCGAGGATGAGGTGCATGCGGCTGACACCGCGCAGGCCTTTGGCGAAGAGGACGAGGCCGTGCTGCAAATTGCCCTGGCACCAGCGGCGTTCGCGCTGGGCGTTTTCAATGAGCGCCTGCGGGGCTTCCTCGTAGCTGCCTTCGAGATCGTAGGCGAGCCAGACTTCCCAGTTTTCGCGCAGCATCAGCGCGGCTTCGACGAAATCGTGCGACAAAATTTGTCCACCGAACGGCTTGCGACCGGGCAGTTGCGGCAAATCGCAATACTGCATGAACGGCTCCGTGCGAATGATGGCGTTGTGGCCCCAATAATTGCCCAGGTCGAGGGCCCAATAATTCAATCCGGAAATAAAAACGGGCGCGTAAAGTCGGTTAGCAAACTGCTGGATGCGGCCGAATAGGGATTCCGCATTCACCAGCGCGGGGACGGTTTGAATCAGGCCGACGGTCGGGCTGGCCTCCATCAACTTGACGAGGTCCACGAGCGTTTCGCCGCGCATCACGCTGTCGGCGTCGCAGCAGATGAAATAGCGGTAGCGGCGGCCCCAGGTGTTGAGAAAATCGCGGATGTTGCCGCTCTTGCGTTCCTCGTTGAAGAGCCGGCGGCGATAATAAATTTTGCCGAGCGCATCCAGTTCGCGCACGAGGTCGGACCAGCGGCGTTCCTCCTCCACCCAGCGGTCGGGATTGGTCGAGTCGCTCAGGATGAAAAAATCGAAACGGTCAAGCTGGCCGGTGCGTTCGAGCGATTCGTAAGTGGCGCGCAAGCCCTCGAACACGCGGACCGGATCTTCGTTATAAACCGGAAAGACAATCGCCGTGCTGACGCCGTCAATTTTTTGATTCTTGTAATCCTTCAGCGCGGTAATGCGGCGCTGCGTCCCGAAAATGCGGATGAAAAATCCATAGACGCCGTGCATGCAGCCAATCGCCGTCAGCAAAAATAAAATGACAAACAGCGACAGCAGCACCGTGCGCGACGCGGACCAGCCGGTGCGCCAGAGCAAATCGGCAAACAACATCGAGACCGCACCCGTGAGCAAGACGGCGGACGAATAAAACAGAAACAAGCGCCAGCCGCGCCGGGCGCGGGGCAGCGGGGTCACGGAAATGGTCGGGGCGTCAGCCATGGTTCAATGGTTGGCTTGTGGAAAGATTTTACCGAACAACGATTTCACCTCGTCCAGCACATCTTCCAGCGAATGATGCGTCAGCCAGAAAATCAAGACCAGCGCCACGCCATAGAGCAGCCACGCTGAAATCATGCGGACGTAAGGCAGCTTGCCGAGATTCGACAGCGTGGTGAGCGGGCCGAGGTCGAGCGGGCGCGGCACCATTTTGGACAACTGGAAATCCGGGCCGGCGCGAAAAAATGTTTCGCGCATGGCCTCGACGAATTCCTCTGGCCACGGACCCGGACGCAGAAATTGTTCCTGCCATTTGCCGGGCATGTCGGCGAGCAGCAACGCCAGCCGGCCGCGCGTGGAAAGCATCTGGTCGGCGTTGGCAGGCGAGAGTTGCAGCACTTCGGCGAACCAACCGGTCACCAGCCGGTCCATTTCCTCGGCGGCGATTTCGGTGGCGCTGCGCTGCGATTCGGCGGGCGCGCGCAACTGGGCGCGCTCTAGCACGCGCAGCACGAGCCGGCCGAGCAGCGGCTTGTTGCGGATGCGCAGCGCGTGAAAATAATTTTCCACTTTCACGTAGGCCGCATTCCATTCTTCCAGCGAACGGCCGGCGATTTCGCCGGCGATGTTCGGCTGACTGTTCACGGCGGACTCCATTGATACGTCCACGTTTCACTAACGGCATTGGTGCCCTGCTGCAAAGTGCAGCGCAAATCCACCGCCTCGTGGCTGCCGGCGGTTGGCATCATTTTCAAAATCACGCGCCAGGTGCCGAGAAATTCGTTGCGCGTGACGAAGCTGTCCACGATGCGCGCGCCGCCGCTGCAATTGGAAATGGCTGACGGCGGTTTGCTTTCGGAAATGGCGTCGAGCTGCGGGCCGTCAAAATCAATCACGAACTGCCGCGCGCCGGGAAACTGTGCGTCCGGCCCGATGCGCGTGGAGACGACACGATTTTCGGAGCGCTTCAAATCCGCGTCGCCGCCTTCCCAGTGCAGCGTGTAGCCGAAGCGGAACGGCTGGAGCGGCGCGGGTTTGTTTTTCGGATCCCAAAAAGCGACAATGTTATCAAGGCCTTCGTAGGCGGTGCTTAATTCGACCAGGTGCAAATCGCCTTCGCCCCAGTTGCCTTGTGGCTCCACCCACACGCTCGGCACCTGATGGTAAAGATTGAACGTGTCCTGATACGCGGCGAAATTCCGTTCGCGCTGGAGCAGGCCGAAGCCCTTGATGTTCGGCGCGGAGAAAACCTGGTGGCGCGTGGCGGGCGGATTGTCGAGCGGCCGCCAGAAAATTTCGCCGTTGCCCATGTGGACGAGCAAGCCGTCGCTGTCGTGAACCTCCGTGCGGTAATCGTCAAACTTGCGCTCGGTGTCCTTGCCAAACCAGAACATGCTGGTCAGCGGCGCGAGGCCAATCGTCTTGGACGGCTTCCGGTTTTTGTCGGCGGCGAGCACTTTCGCCGGTTCGCGAAAATATAAAACGGCCTGAATGCTGGCGGTGGTCGTGTCGCCGGGCCGGATAAAAAATTCATACGCGCCGACGCAGCTCACGCTGTCGAGAATGGCATAAAGCCGCAGTTCGTTGTCGTCGTGGTGCGGCTTGCCGAGCCACCAGTCGGTGAAGATGGGAAATTCCTCGCCCCGGTCGCCCTCGCCGGAATCCAGCGCCAGGCCGCGCGCAGATTCGCCGTAACGCAGATTTTTTCCCAGCAGCCGGAAATAACTCGCGCCCAGAAACGCGCCAAGCTCGTCCATTTGATTGGTTTTGTTCAGCGCATACAGCAGGCGGAAGCCGGCGTATCCGGTGTTGACGGGAATTTGATTGGCGATGTTCAGCTTGCCGTAGTCAAAAAAGTCCTGCACGAAGCGGATGGGCTGCGTGTGCGTCAGCGTGAATTCGTTCACATGCACCGGCTCCTGATACAAATAGCCGGGATGAAAAAACTCCACCCGGAACGGCTCGTTGCCGGACGACCACAGCGCGCGGTCGCGGCGGAAACGGATTTCGCGGTATTTGTCGTAGTCGAGATTGTCCTGGCGGAGCACTTTCGGGAGATCGGCGCGGGGCGAGCGGAACGGAGTCTGGGCACGCTCCAAGGCGCGTTGCGCGACGTAGTCAAGATTCACCTCGGCGGACTCCGAGGCCGCGCAGACCGACGCAACCGACAGACTTCCAATGAAAATTAACCGCCTAAAGGTTTGCCACATCTTGATTAAGGAGAACCGAAAACCGGCCAATTTGCAAGTTCCGCCGGAAACGCGGCCCATTCGTGGCAGCCGCCAATGATCCGGCTCGCGCCGGTGGCCATAAGATTATGTCGCGCCCCCGGCGTTGAGATTGTAAAATGCCGCATGGACAATAAAAACCTCACGGCACCGGAACCCGCCGGACTGCGCCCGCGCTTGATAACGCTCCGCGAGGCCTTGCTCGCGCTGCACAAAGTCCTGCTGGAATCCGAGCGCGCCAGCTATGAAACCACATTCGGCAAAATTAACTCGCCGTATCAATTCCTGCAACTGCTGACGAACGATCCGTGGTTTGCCTGGCTGGCCCCGATGACCAAACTCATCACCGCGCTGGATGAAATACTGGATGCGAAAGAGCCGCTGACCGCCGCCGGTGCGGACGCGATTGTGGCCCAGATCCGTGTTCTCCTGGTGGCCACCGAGGGCGGCGAAGGTTTTTCGCGCCATTACGACGAGGCGATGCAACGCTCGCCGGATGTGGTATTCGCGCACGCGGCGGTGATTAAATTGATCCGGCCGCAAACCGGCGGAAAATAGTTTTCAATCCAACGTCTGCCGGTAGCGCTTGATGCCGATGGCCAGCATCACGGTTACGAACAGCGCAATCGGCCACAAATCCGGCGCACATTCCGCAATTCCATTTCCCTTGAGCAAAATGCCGCGCACGATGCGGAGAAAATGCGTCAGCGGCAGGCATTCACCAAAATCCTGCGCCCAGCCCGGCATTCCGCGAAACGGAAACATGTAGCCGGACAGCAGCAGCGACGGCAGGAAAAAGAAAAACGCCATCTGCACCGCCTGTAACTGGTTTTTGGCAATGGTCGAAAACGTGATGCCCACCGCTAGATTCGCCACGATGAACAAAAACGTCAGCGCCACCAGCAGCGGCACGCTGCCGATGAACGGCACGTCGAATAAAAATTTCGCCGCCAGCAGCACCAGCGTCATCTGCACATAGCCGACCATGATGTAGGGCACAATTTTGCCGATGATGACTTCGCCCGGATGCACCGGCGTGGACAAAAGATTTTCCATCGTGCCGCGCTCGCGTTCGCGCGTGATGGCCAGGCCGGTGATAATGATCATGGTCATGGTGAGCATCACGCCGATGAGGCCGGGCACGATGTTGTATTGGCTGATGCTTTCGGGATTGTAATGCTGGTGCGAGACGAGGTTGAACGGCGGTGCCGACGCGCGCAACCGCGTCAACGGCCCGGTCAGGTCGCGGTTGATGACGGTTGTCGCCAACTGGCTCACCGCTGCCTGCGCAAACCCGACGGCGGATGGATCGGTGGCGTCGGCTTCCAGCAACAAATCCGGTTTTTCGCCGCGCAAAAGTTTTCGCGAGAAATCCACCGGCACGGTCACGGCGAATTGCACTGTGCCTTCGGCCAACCAGTTTTGGATCTCCGCCGCGCTGTGCGCCTCGCGCGTGAGGTCAAAATAACTGCTGTTGCGCAGCGCCCAGACGATGGTGCGAGAAAATGGGCTATTATCCGCCGCATAAATCGCCGTCGGCAGGTGCTTCGGATTTGAGTTGATGGCGTAGCCGAACAGGATGAGCTGCACCATCGGGATGCCGACCATCATCCCGAAGGTCAACCGATCGCGCCGCATCTGGATGAATTCCTTCAGGACGACGGCCCAAAATCGCTGGAGGTTGAAGCTCACGAAAGCCTCTCCATTTCCGGTAGGGCGGCGCTGCCGCGCCGCCTGAATGACCAGGCAAAGCCACAGCTTTGCCCTACCAGTTGTTTTGTAAGTTTCACGAGAAATTATCCTTCGCGGTTTCCAACAGGCTGATGAACACGTCTTCCAAGCCGGATTCAATTTTCGTCCAGCGATGTGCGTTCGTCAGAAACGGCGCGACACTGGCGCGCAGTTTTTCCGCGTCGCGGCCGCTAACGTGCAAAGTCGTTCCAAACGCGACAACCTGTTCCACGCCGGGCAGGCCGCGGATTTTATCCGCGAGCGCCGCAAGATTTTCGCCGGAAACTTCCCACGTCGTCAGCCCACCAGCCTGCACGACTTCCGCCACCGTGCCGTGCGCGAGCAGATTTCCGTAAGCGATGTAGCCAAGCCGGTGGCACCGCGACGCCTCGTCCATGTAATGCGTGGTGATGAGAAACGTCAATCCTGACGCGGCCAATTTGTGAATCTCCTCCCAAAAATCGCGCCGCGCCTTCGGGTCCACGCCGGCCGTCGGCTCGTCGAGCAGCAGTAATTGCGGCTCGTGAATCAGGCACGCGGCGAGGGCGAGCCGCTGCTTCCAGCCGCCCGACAAAGTGCCGGCGAGCTGCTGGCGGCGCTGTGTCATACCCAATCTTTCCAGACTTTTTTCCACGGCAGCCTTCCGCTGCGGCACTTCGTAAAGCCGCGCGATGAAATCCAGATTTTCCTCGATCGTCAAATCCTCGTAGAACGAAAATTTCTGCGTCATGTAGCCAACGCGCTTTTTGATCTCGTTGGATGCGGTGCGAAAATCAAGACCAAGACATTTTCCCTCGCCACCATCCGGTGTGAGCAGGCCGCAGAGCATCCGCAGAAACGTGGTCTTGCCACTGCCGTTCGGGCCGAGGAAACCGTAGATCTCGCCGGGCCGCACCTGCATGGCGATGTCGTTGACGACCGTGCGCGCGCCGAATTTTTTCGTGACACCGCGCACGTCAATGGCGAATTCGCTCGCGCCCATAAATCAAGGCAGTTGCACGTCCACCGGCTGGCCGGGCCGAAGATCCGCCGCGTCGGCTGGAGAAAATTTCGCCTCGATCATGAACACCAGCTCCGCCCGCGTCTCGCGGCTGTAAATCACCGGCGGCGTGTATTCGGCCTGCGTGGCAATGTAATTCACCGTGGCGCTGATCGTGTGCGCCGCGCCGTCACACTTCACCAGCACGGCACCGCCGACTTTCACCTGCGGCAGCTTTTCCTGCGGCACAAAAAAGCGCACTTTCAAATTTCCCGGCGGCAATAAAACCACGACCGGATTTCCGGCAGCGACAAATTCGCCGCTGCGGTAAAGCGTGTCGTGCACCGCCGCGTCCACCGGCGCGAACTGCTGTTTCTGGTCAAACGCCCATCTGGCCTTGTCGAGCGCGGCTTGTTGCGAAGCGACTTCCGCCGCTGCGGCATCGCGTTGCGCGTGGGCTTGATCCAGTTCCTCGGCGGAAACAATGGCGGACGGATTTTCGCGCAGCGTTTTGCGCCGCTGGAAAACCGATTCCGCCAGCGCGAGGCTGGCGTTGGCCGCCGCGAGATTTTTTTCCGCCTGCTCCAGCGCGGCGGCTTCGGATTGCCGTTCGAGTTCAAACACCAACTGGCCGGCCTTGACGGTATCGCCGCGCGCCACGGCGAGATTCGTGAGCGCGCCGCCGAGCGGCGCCGCGAGATAAACGTATTCGCCCTCGATGTAACCCTGAGCGTCACCGGACGGCTTGGGGGAGCAGCCGGCGAGCAGCGCGGCCGCCAGCGCGGACAGGATGACGGGCAGAATATTTCTCATGTGCACCTTGATTTGACGGTAGCACGGGCGGGGAAAATTGACGAGCGAAACGATTGTTCGACTTTCAACCTACCGAATGGTAGGATGAAACCGTTTTATGAAAACATTGACGACGTTATCGCTCTTTCTCGGTTTCACCATGGCTGCCATGGCGGCGGACACAAACACGGTGGCGTGGCTGACGCGGCCGTTCTCGCTGGCCGACGCGCTGAACACGGCGCTGCTGCAAAACGCCACGATCCTCAAGGCGCAGAATGATCTTCAAGCCTCGCACGGCCTGGTGGTGCAGACGCGCGCGGTGGCGCTGCCGCAACTGACGGCGACCGGCCAGTATAAATACACCGACCCGGATGCGATTGAAGGATTTTTCCCCGGCTCATCCCAGCCGAATGAAAATTGGAATGCCGGCATCCAAATCGTTCAGGCCATTTACGAAGGCGGCAAGCTTCGCGCGGCGATCAAAGCCGCCGATGCCACCAAACAGCAGGCCCTGGCGCAATACCAGACCGTGCTGGCCGACACGCTGCTCGCCGTGCGGTTGGCATATTACGACACGCTGCTCGCGGCCCAGCAGATCACCGTCCACGAAGCGTCCGTGAATTTGCTGCAGAAAGAACTCGAAGACCAGCAGCATCGCCTTGACGCCGGCACGGTGCCCAAGTTCAATGTGCTTCGCGCCGAAGTTGCGGTGGCCAACGAACGGCCGAATTTGATCCGCGCAAAAAACCTTTATCGCATCGCCAAAAATAATCTGGCCAATCTGCTTGGCTACAATCTGCCGCGCGACATCTGGGAAAATGTTCCGCTGAATCTCACCGACGAGCTGGAAGCCGCGCCGTATGACGTGAATCTGCCGGACGCCATCCAGCAGGCGCTCGCCCGCCGCACCGAACTCACGGCCTTGCGCAAACAGGCTGAACTGAACCAGCTCAACATCATCAACGCCCGCGCCGGCTACAAACCGACCGTCTCGCTGTTCGCCGGCTACGGCTGGTATAATGCGCAGTTCACCAAGCCGGTGGAATTGGATCATGACATTAACGGCTGGAGCGCCGGCGCGCAGATGAACTGGGCGATTTTCGACGGGCTGCTGACGCACGGCAAAGTCATCCAGGCGAACGCGCAGTTCGCGCACGCCAAAACCGATCTGGCCGACCAGTCGCGGCAGATTGAACTCGCCGTGCGCACGGCGTATTCCGATTTCATCGAGGCCAAGGAAGTTTTGGAGTCGCAGACCAAAGTGCAGGAGGAAGCCGACGAAGCCCTGCGCGAAGCCAAAGCCCGCGCCGACGCCGGCACCGGCACGCAGCTCGACGTGCTCGACGCCGAAAACTCGCTGACGCAGGCGCGCACGACGCAAATTCAGGCGCTGCACGATTACGCCGCCGCCCGCGCCAAACTGGAACGCGCCATCGGGGCCGATTTGGCTCCGGCGAAGTGAAAACGGCTGGACAACGATTTAAAGCCAGCGGAACCTAGCCTTCATGAAAAAAGGATAGGCCACAAATACTGAAGCCTAATTATTGATAGGTGACTATGCCAACCTGCCATCCATTTCGATATGCGCTTTTCGTAATTGGCGCGGGTGTTTTGTTCATAGCATTTCTCTTTATTTCGCCGATCCTATGGTATGACTTTCAGACGCATCATTGGGAGTCTCAAATTCGGCGGCACCAAAATCCAGCAGAGTTACAGTCCTGGGCCGCCAGCCTTATCGCGACATACAGTTCATCAAATTATGCGAAAGTGATACCGGGATTTGTCACAAACAAGCCGCCGTCGGAGATACCGGTATCAGGGCGTTTTCCGAGAGTGCTAGTGCAGCGTGACCGGCTATCAGAGAGCAGTTATGGCCCCTACCACGTCACACTTGCTTGGGGTAGTGGTTTTTTGCCAATGTGGGGAATGGATATTGGGGACACTAATTTTGTTTGCACTCATAAGAACCCCAAGGTATGGGTGCCAGGAATGTATTTTTTCCTTGAACCTTGATTATGAAGACACCTACTAAGTCGTTGGCGCTGTTAGTTCCATTGGCGCAATTCACATAGCGCGGCGGCAGTTCTTTCTAGGCCGTAAGAGCACATGAAAATCACCCGAATTACCGCAGCAGCAGTAGTCGCGAGCCTGTGTATTCTCGTGGCACTAATTTTATTGGGGATGCATTGTATAAACGCTGCTCTCTACGCCGACAGCCCAGAAGCGATCACAATTGACCATTTGCGCGCCGGGCGTTGGGGTTGGTTGTCTGACGGTTGTCCTACTCCCCCATATCCAGAAAAGTATTTAGGAACAGGCTCTTGGTTTACCGGCTACGTTTCCACCGTGTCAGTGACGTTAAAAGACCCCGATTTAGAGGCGCGCTCGCGCGGTCTCATAACGGAAATAAAATATCATGGACTATTCGCGATGAAAGAAAGTTCCAAAACCAATACATACGTCATCACGACGACCGGCGCAATTCTTGTGTTTAATGGAACGGGAAAAGTGCGCTTGTTAGAAAAAGCGCAGGGATGGTAGATGTGTGGTCTGACAGTTTATTAGCTACACATTTGTTTGAAGCACGCCAACCTCAAACAAAAGCAACGTTTCCAAACTAGTTGCCCTGCGGTATACGCCAAGATTTGTCGCACGAATTGCAATTTGCCGGTTGCGGTGACGGCGGGTTTCGGGGATTTTATCGCGCGTGAAAATTCATCGTGCCCTGCTCTCTGTTTCCGACAAAACCGGACTGGTTCCGTTCGCCCAAATCCTCGCCAGCCACGGCGTCGAGCTGATTTCCACCGGCGGCACCGCCAAAACCCTGCGCGAGGCCGGCCTCGTCGTGAAAGACATCAGCGAACACACCGGCTTCCCCGAAATGCTCGACGGCCGCGTGAAGACGCTGCACCCGCTCGTCCACGGCGGACTGCTCTTCATCCGCGGCAACGCCGCGCACGAGGCGGCCATCAAACAGCACGCCATCCAGCCGATTGATCTCGTCGTGGTGAACCTCTATCCGTTCGAGGCCACGGTCGCCAAGCCGGACGTGAAACTGCACGACGCCATTGAAAACATTGACATCGGCGGGCCTTCGATGCTCCGCAGCGCGGCGAAAAACCATGACAGCGTGACGGTGGTGGTGGACCCGTTTGATTACGCCGAGGTGGCAAAACAGATCACCGAGAACGGCAACACGACTTTGGAATTTCGCCGCAAGCTTTGCGCCAAAGTTTTTGCGCGCACGGCGGCTTACGACGCGGCGATCGCGGCGCATTTGCAAAAGGAATTTGCCGCCGACAAAACAGCGCTGCCGCAGGTGCTGGCCATTTCCGCGCCGATGGCGCAGCCGCTGCGCTACGGCGAAAACCCGCACCAGACGGCGGCGCTTTACGGCAAGTTCCACGACTTTTTCAAGCAGCTTCACGGCAAGGAACTTTCCTACAATAATATTTTGGACCTGACGGCGGCGGCGGCGCTGATCGCGGAATTCAAAAATGACCCGCCGACATTGGCGATTTTGAAACACACAAATCCGTGCGGCGTCGGCCAGGGCGCGAACCTGCGCGAGGCGTGGGACAAGGCGTTCGCCACGGACAAGCAGGCGCCGTTCGGCGGCATCATCGCGGTGAACCAAACGCTCGACGGTGCGTGCGCGGCGGCTATCGCGGAAATTTTCAGCGAGGTGATCGTCGCGCCGGAATTTTCGCCGGAGGCGCTGGAGATTTTGCAGAAGAAGAAAAATCTGCGGCTCCTGCAAATCAACAAATGCCCGTTGTCGGCGCAGCCGTGGGATGTGCGCAGCGTGGGCGCGGATTCGTTTTTGCTGCAACAGCGCGATTTGAAGGTGACGACGGCGGCGGATTTGAAATTTGTGACCAAGCGGCAGCCGACGGAAGCTGAATTGAAAGCGATGCTGTTTGGCTGGCGCGTGGTGAAACACCTGAAATCAAATGCGATTCTTTACGTCGGCGAAGGCCGGACGCTCGGCACCGGCGCGGGTCAGATGAGCCGGGTGGATTCCAGCCGCATCGCGGTGTGGAAGGCCGGCGAGGCAAAACTGCCGCTGGCGGGTAGCGTGGTTTGCAGCGACGCGTTTTTTCCGTTTCCCGACGGACTCATCGCGGCGGCGGAGGCCGGCGCGACGGCGGCGATCCAGCCCGGCGGCTCGGTGAAAGACGCGGACGTCATCGCGGCGGCGGATGCGCGCGGGATGGCGATGGCGTTCACCGGTGCGCGGCATTTCCGGCATTGAATTGGTTGCAGGTTGAAAGTTAAAAGTTGCAGGTTTGCGCGGCTGCATTTTACTTGCAACCTTCAACCAGCAACTTGCAACAGCTTACTTCAGCAGCCAGTAAATGATCGCGAGTTGCGCGGCGGTGACGGCAGCGAGCAGCAGCCACACCAACGCTTCACGGAGGCGCAAGCCAGGCTGGGTGGGCGCGGCGAGCCAGAACTGGATTTTGGCCGAGCCGAAGGAAATGACGTCGCCATTGCGCAGGCGCGCGTTTTTTTGCGGCTGGTCGTTGACGGTCGCAAAAGCTTCTTCAAAAGTCTGGAGCGTGAAACCTTCGTTTTTCTGAAGCTCCAGCATGAAGTGATAATCCCAAATCCCGGCATCGGTCATCGGCAGATCGTTGTCCGCCGCGCGGCCGATACAAAAAGGAAAACGGCGGACGACTTGAACGTCGCCCGCCATTTGACCGGAAAGAATGCGGAGCTGAACCATCAGAACAGCCGGCGCGTCACCTGAATCTGGTCGCCGGGATAAACCTGCGGATCGGGGGCATCGCCGTTGAGAATATCGTCGCAGTTGAGCTTGATGCGCTGGCCGTTGGCGCGGATGAGCCAGACTTTTTTACGATTGGCAAAATCAGTGAAATCACCGGACGAAGTGATGGCCTTGCTGACGGTCATTTGGCCGGAATAAATCTGGCGGCCGGGTTGTTTGATTTCACCCGTGACAAAAAACACGCGGTCGCCGGTTTTCACGGTGACGGTCAGGTGCGTGTAAAATTTGGGGACGTAAAGGTCGTGGATTTCGTTCTGCAATGCGCCCGCCGTTTTGCCAGCAGCTTTGACCGAGCCGATCATGTCCAAAGTAATCGTGCCATCTTCTTTGATGGGTTCCTCGTGTGGCTGCAATTGCTCCGGCAGGCCGTCAAAGACAACCGTCACGGTGTCGCCGACATGGAAACGGGCGACCTGCTGTTCCAGATCAGGGCCGGCTTCCGGCACGGCAGTGGACGCGCAACCGGCAAAAAACAGGGCCGTCACCGGCAACCAACACAACCAGCCAAGACGCAGCCAACGGTCTAAATTAAATTTCATGAGCGGTAATACTTCGGAATTTTCAGCGGCAATCAATATTTTTGTTTGACGCCCGTTTCGGTGTCGCCTTCGGTCGCCGGCTTGCCCACGGTCTTGGCTTCAGTCTTAGCTTCGGCCTCCTGTTCCGCCGCGGAGCGGGAATAATAGTAATCGTGATAATAGCCGCTGTAGTAATAATAACCTTCGTCCTGCGACATGTTGATGTTGTTCAGAATGAGGCCGACAAAGTTGCCGCCGACTTTTTCAATCATCTGTTTGGCGCGGAGCGTCATCGGCTGCGGATAGCGGCGGTATTGAATGACCTGCATGACGAGGTCCACTTCGCTGGCCAGAATGGAAGCATCGCTGACACCCAGGATCGGCGGTGAATCAAAGAAGATGAAATCGTAGCGCTGTTTGAGTTCCGCGATCATCTCTTTCATCTGGGCCGAACCGAGAATGCCCAGCGCGCTGCTCGGCAGTTTGCCGCTGGCCATGAAATCCAGATTCGGCACGGCGGTGGTTTGCACGATTTCCGCGAGCGTGTTCTGCTTGAGCAGATAGTTGGTGAGGCCGAGATTGTTCGCCACCTTGAACAGCTTGTGCAGCGTAGGACGGCGCAAATCGGAGTCCACAATCAGCGTGCGGTTGCCGGATTGGGCGAACACGGTGGCAAGATTGATCGTGGTGGTGGATTTGCCTTCGCCGGCCCCGGCGCTGACCACGACGATGGTGTTCAATTTTTCGTCGCGGCGCGAGAACAGCAGGTTGGTGCGCAGCACGCGATACGCTTCGGCGTGTTTGCTTTCGTTCCCCTCCTCGAGCAGGTAGCCGATATTTTGCGGAATGACGCCGAGCACTGGGGCCTGGAACGTGCGCTCTACATCGTCAATTGTCTTCACGCTCGTGTCGAGGTATTCAATAAAGAAGGCCAGACCCACGCCCATGATGAGGCCGAAAATAAGGCCGAGCGCGATGTTGACCGTCTTGTTGGGCTTGACCGGTGCCTTGCCTGGCTCGGCCGTGTCAGTGATTTGCACCATGGAGGTTTTGGGGATTTCCAAATCCAGTTTTTCCGTCTGGATTTTTGCATAGAGCAATTTGTGCAGTTCCAGCATCTGCTCCTTTTTAAGCTTCTCGTCGTAGTAAGGCTGGTTGCGGGCGGCCTGCATCTTGTCCTTGGCCTTGGCTTCATCCACCGCCTTCGTGAGTCCGTCCAGCGCCGCTTTCTTGGACTGCACTTCGGTATCAAGGCCGGCCATGATGCCGATGACCCGGTCTTCAATCTCATGATTCAATTCATCCATCAGCGACTGGACGCGGGTGACGGTTATACTGCTGACCGCATAATCATTCGTGAGCGTCACCCATTTTTGTTGGGCTTCATGCAGCCGGTCCAGCAAACCGGAGAGCGCGGCGTCGCTGACCACCGAGGGCAAGACATCGCGGAGCGTGCCATTGGTGATGTGCTTCAATCCATCCAGCTTCACCATGGCCTCGTTGTAGGAACGCTGGCCTTCGATCATCTGGTCGTTGTATTTCCGCAAATCTTCGTAGCCCAGCGTCGGCGAATATTGCAGCGAGTTGGCCGTGTCCACAATGCCCAGGTCGCTGCGGAGTTTGTCAATGTTAGTCTGCACGATCTGAATCTTGTTTTCCTCGTCGGCATACTGTTGATTCAAGGTTTCCAGCCCTTTTGAGGCCAGATCTTTGCGCGATTGGAGCCGGTAGATGCGATAGGCGTCGGCAATGGTGTTGGCGAGCTGGGCCGCCTCGTTTTTGTCGTCACTGAAAACCGTGATGGCAATCAGCTTGGTATTACGCACCGGAGCCAGACTCATACGGCCCTTGAGGATTTCCATCGTCTCCGTGGTCTTGAGCGTCTCGCCGTTGAAATATTTTTTGCCCCATTCCACATTCAAGTTCATCGCCGCAATGACATTGCTCAACACGAGCTGCGACTGCATGATTTCAAAGGTCGTCTGGATGAAATACGGATCATACGGACTCTGCGAATACGTCACCGCATTGCCGCCGGGCGCGTCGTTCACATCGTTTTCCACCTTGATGCGGCAGGTGCTGGCGTAGGATTCCGGCAGAATGAACGTCACCGCCGTGGCGATGATGGCGGTGATCAAAAAGACGGTGATGATGATCGCCTTGCGGATGCGGATCACGCGCCAGTAATCCAAAAAGTGAAGTCTGGCTTCGGGTTGCGTGACGGTTTTAATTTGGTCCATAGCTAAAAAAATAAGGGGAGCCTCGGTTAGACCGGGCTCCCGGCTGCGTGTTCAAACGATACTCAAGGGCGGCATCTCAATAATTGGCACCCAATCCGAGGTAAACCCGGTTGCGATCATAGGCCCGGTTATTGATGCCCGACACCAGTTCGTCAAAGTTATATCCCGCTTCCACAGAAAAATGGTTGTTGATCTGGTAATTCAAGTTCAGGGACAAACTGTAGCTGGTGTCGCCGCCGATGGTGCTGCCGCTATTGCCACCCACTTGGTAAGTTGAATATTGGTAACGCCCCACCACGGTGCCCATCAGCTTGGGCGTGAAGCGGTGGTTGATGTCCGCATACAATACCGAAGACTCCTGATACTGTGTCAAATTGCCGCTGGCATCCACACTCGCTATATCCGTCGCATTGATGCTGTGCGTAAAACCGAGTTGCACATAGCTGCCGGGAATGTAGGTGTAAGAGATATTGATGTCGGCATTAGGCGAGAGCGAGGATGAACTCTGCAAAGGATCATTGTAACTGTCCGTATAAGATACCCCGGCGCTAGCCTTGCCGCTCAAGTTGGCCGTGAATTCATGCTGCACGCCGACGTGGCCAGAATGCGTCATTGAGTCGCGCGAATCGCTGCGGTAGATGACCGATTTGTAGGTTGGCGTCGAACCAGCCGTAACCACCGGCGGATTCCCGACTAATCCAAACGCAGGCGTGTAACCGCCAATGAGGTTGGCCACACCAATCTGCTCGTTTCCGGTGTAATTGACCAGAGCAAATTGATATCCGACAAAAATCATTGTCTCCGGCTGAACATGCCACTGCAAATCCAACGACACATTCTGTTCAACCCGGTTCAAAAGCCCCGCCAAACTGGCTCCCGCACCCGTCAAACCAAGTGGTCCCGGAATTCCCGCATGGGATGAAATCGGCGGCAATGTAGCGCCCGTTGGGTAAAATAAACCCGGTGACGGGATGGGACCAACGCCTGCCCCGGACTGTTCGTAATCGTAAAAATCATTACCGTAAGCCAGCGACGTGCTGAACAGTCGCGTCCAATCCGTGTTCAACGTAACCAGCGCGTGGTTCGCAAAATTGTTTCCCTCCACACGAATCGGCACCCCGTTTGGCGCGGCGGGACTGACCGGCCCGAGCAACGCCGGTTCCTGACCCACAGCCAGAGAATCCGTCACTTTCAATTTCCAGCGCTCATTGAACGAGTGATCAAACCAAATATCCAACTGATGCGTCTGGTCAATCGCGTTCAACCCAAGATCCTGCCGCTGCTGATAATAATACAGGCCGTAAATATAGCGAATTCCCAGATCCGTCTGCTGCAAGGGAACATTGAAGGAAATTTCCGGGCTGGCCTCGATGCCAAAGCTGCCTTGCTTGGTTGAGCTGACGGAATAATTGTCGTCGTAGAAGCCGCGCAACGTCCCGGAGACATTCCAAGCTTTGGGCGAAATCACATCCAGACCCGCGGCGCAGACGTTTTGCAACCCGGCGGCACCCGCTGCCACCAAACCCGCGGAAATAAATATTTTCTTCATAAAATAATGTCTGGATAACTGGCTTCGACCTTGATCACTCCATTTCATTCAAAAAAAGTGTCCCAGCCGATGACTCGATAAAACTCTACCAATTCGGCAAGCCTGCCGTCAAACATTTTTCCAGCGCATTTTTTGCCATAACGAAGTGGTTTTGACATGATTACGCAACCTATTTACCACTCATCCGTTGCAATTCCCTGAACAATTTTTGCCCGTCCAAACAGTTCACCACATCCGCCTTCGTCAGCCAGCCCTTCCGCGCGATCCCCGCGCCCAACCGCAGAAAACCCGCGTGTTCATTGCGGTGCGCGTCGGGATTGATCACGCATTTCACGCCCTTGCTCTGGGCGTAAGGCCAGTGCCGCCAGTCCAGATCGAACCGGTGCGGATTGCAATTCAGCTCCAGCCACGTCCCGGTCGCCGCACACGCGTCGATCACCGCCGGGACGTTCACTGGATACGGCTCGCGCTCCAAAAGCAGCCGACCGGTCAGATGGCCGATGATATGCACCAACGGATTTTCCACCGCGCGAATGATTCGTTTGGTGTTTTCGGCCTCGCTGCTCGACGGCACATGCAAGCTGGCGACCACCACATCCAGTTCCGCCAGCAAGTCGTCATCAAAATCCAACCGGTCTTTCAAAATGTCCACCTCGCTGCCGGTCAACAGCCGGAATGCGCTGCCGCGCGACGCAATTTTCTCGTTCAGTTTTTTGATTTCCAAAATCTGTTCGCGCAGCCGGGCGGCATTTAGCCCGTTCGCCTGAAGCGACGCTTTTGAGTGATCCGTGATCGCCCAGTATTCGAGGCCCAGCTCCTCCATGTATTCCGCGATTTCTTCCAGCGAGTTTTTGCCGTCGCTCCAGTTCGAGTGGTTATGCAGCGCACCCTTCAAGTCCGTCCACTCGATCAGCCGGGGCAAATCGTTTTTCTCCGCCGCCGAAAACTCGCCGTGATCCTCGCGCAATTCCGGCGGCACGAAAACCAAATCCAATTTTTCAAAAATCTCGTCCTCGGTTTTGCACGGCACGAGCAGTTTGGCATCGCGCGTTTCCTCCTTCGACTTGAACAGTCCGTATTCATTCAGCCGCAGGCCGCGCTGGATGGCGCGCTGGCGCATGACGATATTGTGCTCTTTGCTGCCGGTGAAATACGCCAAGGCAAACGGAAATTCCGCGTCGCTGACCACGCGCAAATCGCATTGAATGCCGCCGTCCAAAATCACGCTCGCCTTGGTCTCGCCTTTGGCCAGCACCTTCACAATGCCCGGCTGCGAGACAAAAAATTCAATCACCGCCGCCGCCTGTTTCGACGACGCGAGTAAATCAATGTCGCCGCAAATTTCCTTGAACCGCCGCAAACTGCCCGCCGTGCTGCAACGGATGACGTCCGGATGCTCGCGCAGATTTTCCAGCAATGGCTCGGCGGCGCGCAGCGCCTGACTCAACAGATGTTTGCTTGCGTAAGTGCGTTTGCGCTCGATGCCCTCCAAAATATTCGCCTGCGTCTTCTCGCCAAAACCGTCCAGCTCCGCCACCGTGCCCGCTTTGCACGCCGCCTCCAGTTTTTCAATGGAATCCACGCCGAGTTTTTTGTTCAGCGCCTGGATTTTTTTTGGTCCCAGCCCGGAAATTTCCAGCATGTCGATCAAACCCGGCGGAATCGAAGCCTTCAACTCGTCGTAATATTTTAATTTCCCCGTCTCGACCAGCTCGGTGATTTTTTGTTCGAGCGCCTCGCCGATGCCTTTGATTTCGCCCAGCCGCTTTTCCGCAACCAGTCTGGCCAGCGGCTCGTTCAAGCCTTCAATCGTCCGCGCGCCGTTGGCGTAGGCCCGCGTCTTGAACGGGTTTTCGCCTTTCAATTCCAGCAGCGTTCCAATCTCGACCAGAATTTCGGCCACTTTGTCTTTGTCCATGCGCCGAATATAAATTCAAACCGCCCGGTTCAAAGTTCAAAGTTGTCGCATCCGCTTTTTGCCGCCATGCTCATCCGGATGAAAAAACTGCTCATCCGGCCGCTGCGCGACGACGCCGAAGCGCGGGATTGCACCGCGCAATTGGGCGAGTTTGGTCCGTGGCGGATCCTCGGCATCACGCCGGAGCGCATTTTTAAGGATCTTACAAATCCGGCGCGCGC
Source organism: uncultured Verrucomicrobia subdivision 3 bacterium (assembly GCA_903884535.1). Lineage (GTDB taxonomy): Bacteria > Verrucomicrobiota > Verrucomicrobiia > Limisphaerales > UBA11358 > UBA11358. The sequence goes on along the minus strand of CAISEZ010000109.1, from coordinate 19,556 downwards.
CGTGTTTGTCGCTGAATCGGACGGCCAGATTATCGGCCTGCTGGTGCTGCACCTCGGCGGCTCGTTCGACGGCTACATCCAGCTCATCGCCGTGTTTCCGGAATTTCAAAGCCGCGGATTTGGGAGCCAAATTGTCCGGTTCGCCGAGGAAAAGATTTTTTGCCAAAGCAAGAATGTCTTTTTATGCGTGTCGGCCTTCAACAACCGCGCGCAAAAATTTTACGGGCGGCTGGGTTACCGGCGCGTCGGCGAGCTGCCGGATTTTTTGGTGGCCGGCCAGGCGGAAATTCTGATGCGCAAAACCACCGGTCCGCTGCTGGCTTTTGCCCCGCAAAAATGAAATCCTTGCGGCCATGACCAAGCGCAAGCAATTGCCCGTTGCCCTGACCATCGCCGGCTCCGACAGCGGCGGCGGCGCGGGCATCCAAGCGGATCTGAAAACCTTCGCGGCACTCGGCGTTCACGGCGCGAGCGCCATCGCCTGCCTCACCGCGCAAAATCCAAAACGTGTGCTGGCCATCGAACCGTGTTCGCCGAAAATGCTGCGGCAGCAAATCGAAGCCGTGTTTGCTGAACTAAAACCAGCAGCGGCGAAAACCGGAATGCTGTTCACGGCGGAAAACATTTCCGTCGTCGCGAATTTTTTTCAGAACTCAAAATTACAAACGAAAAACTTAAAACTCGTCCTTGATCCGGTGATGATTTCCACCAGCGGCGCGCGGTTGCTGGAGCCGGCGGCGGAAAAAATTCTGAAAGAAAAACTGCTGCCGCTGGCCGCGCTCGTCACGCCCAATTTGGACGAAGCTGAAATTCTTGCCGGACAGAAAATTTTAGCGCCGGAAGATTTACGTTCCGCCGCGCGAGAAATTCATTCGCGTTTTGGCTGCGCTGTTTTAGTGAAAGGCGGTCATTTGAAAAACTGCCGTGTAGCGCTGGACGTTTTTTTTGACGGTGAAACGGAGCTGCTTTTGTCTGCGCCGTTTGTGAAAGGCATTTCCACGCACGGCACCGGCTGCACTTATTCCGCCGCCATTGGCGCTGCGCTCGCGCTCGGCCACGATTTACCGCACGCGGTGGAGATCGGGAAAAACTTTATCACCGCCGCCATCGCCAATAGCTACCGCGTTGGAAAGCACTTTGCGCTCGGCCAGATTTCCGCAGTCACGATTAAAAATTCGGTGACCGCAGGCGGAAAAACTGCGCGCCGTTCGTCGTGTTCAGCCGCAGGCTGTTCATGCGGTTCGTGATCACAGACGATGAAAAAGCGTTGGTGCTCCAAACCGGCGAAACCAGATTCGTCGCAGCTTCCACCCCAAAACCAGCTGGATAAACCGGCCAAGTCACCACCGCATCGGTGCCGGATTGAGCCAGGCTCAATGTCGGCGCAACAAACGCCCATGCCACCGCGTAAGTTTCGGCGTCGCTGACGACGTTGGTGCCGCCGTTCTTCAAAACTTGCAGGTCGTAACTTCCGGCGGCGAGCTGCGGCAAAAAAATATGTTCCACATTGTCCACACGGCTGGTGCTGCAGGCGACGAGATTGCTGGTGGCGGCATTGAACAGGAACAAATCCAAATCATTGATGTTCGTTTCACCAAACTGCCGGTTCCAAACTAGCGTCGCCGTGACCGCGCCGCTGGGAACATTGAAGAAATAATGGTTCACGATGTCGTTGGTCGCGCTGGTGGAGTTGGTGTTGAAATCCCAGCCGCTCAAAACGCTGATGGCATTGGTCACGGCTGCGGGCGGATGCGCATCGCCAACCGCCAGCAAGTCCACCGCGCAGAAATTTTGTTTCCCGCCGGCCAATTGTTCGTAGGCGTTGAAGACATTCACCACGCCCGCGCCATAGCGAAAATCGAGCGGCGAAGAATGGGAATTCGTCCAACCCGCCGGTTTCACCGCGCCATTGAGGAGCAGGGCTTTTATCGTTCGCATGTCGAAAGCGGAATTGGTGTCGCTGCCGCCGTCGCCACGCAAGGCCGCCTGCATCAGCACCGCCGCCGCGCCGGAAACCTGCGGCGTGGAAAAACTGGTGTAACCGGCGGGCGCGGTGATGTCGGGCTTGCAGCGGCCATTGTCCAAGGTCGGACCAACGCTCGACGAAGAGCCGATACTGTAAGCCGCGACGCCGATGGAATTGTAAGCCGTGCCCGGCGGACTCACCGCGCCGCCATTGTTCACCGCCGAAACAAAAAGCACTTGATTGGCATTGGCGTAGTCGTCGTAGGCGGAATCATCTTCCAATTGGTTGGCCACCCCCAGCCAGTTGGTCGGCGTGGGCAGATTGGTAGTTTCGTTGCCAAACGTGAAACTCTGGTTCACGATCACATCGTCAATCGGCGGCAGCAACGGGTTGAACACATAATTGGTGACGAACCAATCCGCCTCGGAAACGTCCACGCGGGCGAGATTGGTGGCCACGCCGGCGGATCTGCCGTAAATCAAACTGCCGACATTTTCCGCGTGCCAGGAAGGAAAACCCAGGCTGTTCGGATAAACATTCGTGCTGCCGACCGCCGAAGCATAAGTGAAAATAGCCGCCGACTGATCCGCGCTGGATGGATTCACTTCCCACGTCAACAGATCATCCGTCAACGAACCCTCCGATTGCTCGACGTGAATTCCGGAGCCGTCCACATTCGTCGTCATCGCACGCAGGGCAGTCACGCCGATCTGATTCAGGGATTGCGCGGGAGCCTGGCTGGTGGAAAAAAGGGCCGCCCACAAAAACAGCCCGGTAAATTTTCGAAGGGAACAACTCATGGTTTGGATTAGGCAAAACCATAGCTCATCGCGCCGAAAAATCCAGCCGCTTCCGAATAATCCTGTTTAATCGTGCCGGTTTGGGCTAGTTTCAACGCGATGTCCGACACGCTCGTCGTCAACGAAATCTATTTGAGCCTGCAAGGCGAAAGCACCTTTGCCGGGCTGCCGTGCGTTTTCATCCGGCTCACCGCCTGCGACCTGCGCTGCTCGTATTGCGACACGGCTTATGCCTTCACCGAAGGCAAAAAGAAAACGCTCGCGGAAATTATGCAAGAAGTCCGGCGGCAAGCGACGCCGTTTTCCAATTCAAAATTCAACATTCAAAATTCAAAACTGCCGCTCGTCGAGCTGACCGGCGGCGAGCCGCTGCTCCAGAAAAATTCGCTGCCGCTGATGAAACAGCTTTGCGACGACGGCTTCACCGTGCTGCTTGAAACCAGCGGCGCGCACAACATCGCGAAAATTGATCCGCGTGTGCATCGCATCATGGATCTAAAATGTCCCGCCAGCGGCGAAGTCGCGCGCAACCGGTTTGAAAACATCGCGCACCTGAAACCCACCGATGAAATTAAATTCGTCATCGGCACATTGGAAGATTACGAGTGGGCCAAACAACAAATCGTCGCGCACAGTCTGGATTCCATTTGTCCGCTGCTATTTTCCTGGGTGCACCCGCTCGCGCCGGAACAGCAAAGCAAAGTGCTGAAAAAAGTTCCCGCCGGGCTCACCCCGATTTCGCGCCAGCAGCTCGCGGAAAAAATCATCGCCGACGCGCTGCCGGTCCGCTTTCAAATCCAGCAGCACAAAATCATCTGGCCGCCAGAACAGCGTGGAGTTTGAGATGAGCAAGACCAGCCAAACCCTCCAACTCCTGCGCGACCACGAATCGCGCAACGTGCTGTTCACCGAGCCGGACGGTTCCTGGCCAATTGTTTGGGAACGTGCGAAAGGCGTTCATGTCTGGGACGCGGAGGGCAAAAAGTATCTGGATTTAACCGCCGCGTTTGGGGTTGTTGCTGCCGGTCATGCTAACTCAAATGTCGTCAAAGCCGGCCAAAAACAAATGGCGAAACTGCTGCACGCGATGGGCGATGTGCATCCGCATGTGCTCAAGGCGCAGCTCGCAAAAAAATTGAGCGAGATTACTTTTGAGCGTTGGGCAAAATTGTCCAAAGTCCAAAGTCCGAAGTTCAAAGTCGTCACGGGCAAAGTTATTTTTTCCAACTCCGGTTTTGAGGCGGTGGAGTCCGCGCTCAAGACGGCGATGCTTGCAACTAAGAAAAATGGCGTCATTGCGTTTGCCGGCGCGTATCACGGACTTGGCTACGGCGCGCTCAATGCCACGCACCGGGAACATTTCCGCAGCCCGTTCCGCTCGCAGCTCCGGGAGTTTGGCCGCTTTGCGAAATTTCCATCGCGAGCCAACCAACTTGCCGAAGTGGAAACGGAAATTCGCCAGATTTTCCGGCAAAAAAAAATCGGGGCCATTCTGGTCGAGCCGGTGCAGGCGCGCGGCGGCATCAATGTTCCGCCGCCGGAATTTTTACCGCTGCTCCGCAAACTGTGCGACGAGCACGGCGCGCTTTTGATTCTCGACGAAATTTACACCGGCTTCGGCCGCACTGGAAAATGGTTTGCGTGCGAACATTCGCAAACGGTTCCCGATTTGATTTGTCTCGGCAAGGCGCTGACCGGCGGCTTTCCGCTTTCCGCGTGCGTCAGCCGCGCGGATTTGATGGACGCCGCGTGGCCCGCCTCCACCGGCGAGGCGATTCACACCAGCACCTTTCTCGGCCACCCCGTCGGCTGCGCGCTGGCGCTGGCGCAGATTTCGGAAATCCACCGGCTGAAACTGTGCGAACGCAGCGACACGCTGGGCAAATTTCTGTTAAACGAACTTTCTTCAATTAAAAATTTAAAATTTAAAATTAAAAATTCCGTCCGCGGCTGCGGTTTAATGGTGGGCGTTGAATTGACCTTGCCCGGTGGCCAGCCTGCGACCGAACTGGCTTTGACCGCGATCAAAAAGCTGCTGCATCGCGGCTACATTTTTCTGCCGGAAGGCGAGCACGGCAACATCATCAGCTTCACGCCGCCATTGACGATTTCAAAAGCACAATTGGCGAAAGCAGTAAAGGTATTGGCCGAAGTTTTAGCCACAAATTAACACAGATACACCCGGATATAATCCAATGACACCAACGCGATCCATTTCCATCTGTGTTTATCTGTGCCCATCTGTGGCTCATTTTTTCCCATGACACTCACCGAAATGCGTTCCCTGCTGGCGAAACGCGACATCCAACTCACGCGCTCCCTCGGCCAGAATTTTTTGCACGATGGCAACCAGCTTCGCCGCATCGCGGACGCGGCGGAAATCAAGCCGACTGATAAAATTCTCGAAATCGGGCCGGGGCTGGGACCGCTGACGGAATTGCTTTTGGAAAAAGCGGGCGAGGTGCTGGCCATCGAAATGGACGTGCGACTGGTGGATTTTTTATGCGAACGCTTCGGAACCGAGGAACGGAACGCCGAACTGCTGACCGGCGCGCTGCAAAATCAGGATCAAGCTGCCGTGGCGAATGAACGCGCCGCGTTTCATCTGCTCCATGACGACGCCCTGAAGTTCATCAAGCGCGAGCCGCGCGACTGGAGCGATTGGAAGCTGGTGGCGAACCTGCCGTATTCTGTCGCCTCGCCGATCCTGGTGGAGCTGGCGCTTTCGCCCAAAGGCCCGGCGCGGATGGTCACGACGCTGCAGCTTGAAGTCGCGCAGCGGCTGATGGCGCAGGCGGACGACGACGATTACGGCGTGCTGACGCTGCTCGTCCAGCTCAACTACGAGCCGCGCGGCAGCTTTAAGATTCCGGCGGACTGTTTTTTCCCCGCGCCGGAGGTGGATTCGGCGTGCGTCTGCCTGCTGCGCCGCGAAACGCCGCTGCTGCCGGAAAATCTCCACGCCACGTTTGTGAAAATCGTGAAGCGCGGCTTCTCGCAGCGGCGCAAAATGATGATGAAATTGCTCAAGCAGGATTGGGCGGGGGACAAACTGGCAGCCGCATTTGCCGAATTAAACATCTCGCCAATGGAACGCGCGGAGAAATTGAGTCTGCAACAGTTTGTAAATCTGACCAAACTCTTGGCGGCTTGAAATCGGCGCGCACAAAAATCCTTTTCGTTTGCAGCCGAAATCGGCGGCGCAGCCTGACGGCCGAAACTGTTTTTAAGAGTGAACCGACGTGGCATGTTCGTTCAGCGGGAACCGAAGAAAATGCACGAATCAAGGTGACCGCCGGACAACTTGGCTGGGCCGATATCATCGTGGTGATGGAAAAACGGCACAAAGAGCGATTGCGGCAGAAATTCCCGGAAGAATTTGCGGGCAAACCATGCGCCTGCTTTTTCATTACGGATGATTACGAATTCATGGATCCAAATTTGGTTCATATTTTACGAGAAAAAATGCGGGAACATTTTCCCGCGACCGAATAAATTTAGATTCAATTTATGAGCGAAGAAATTTTTGATATCGTGAACGAGCACGACGAGGTGATCGGGCAAAACACGCGGCGCGAGGTGCATCGGCTGGGGTTGAAGCACCGCGCGGTGCATGTGCTGGTGTTCAATGCGCGCGGCGAGATTTTTCTCCAGAAGCGCTCGACGAAAAAGGACATCGCCGCCGGCAAATGGGATTCGTCGGCTTCCGGCCATCTGGACACGGGCGAGGATTACGACGCGTGCGCGGTGCGCGAGGTGCGCGAAGAAATCGGTTTACTCCTTACGCAGACGCCGGAGCGGCTTTTTAAAATCAACCCAAGCAACGACACCGGCTGGGAATTCTGCTGGATTTACCGCTGCACAAACGAAGGGCCGTTCGTGCTGCATCCCGATGAAATCGAGACGGGCGCGTGGTTCGCGCCGGATGCGGTGACGAAGTGGGTGACTGAGAAGCCGCAGGATTTCGCGAGCGCATTCGTGCTGATCTGGAAAATGTTTCTGGCCACAGGTGCACACAGATGAAACACAGATTTTAAGACACATCGCTGCATGGTTTCGCGGAATGTTTTTATCTGTGTTTCATTTGGGTCAATCTGTGGCAAAAAAACTTCCCGCCTTTACTTGCGGCGAAAATGCGATAGTTATTTCGCATGAATAATTTTCTCGTTCCCATCGTGGTTGAACAGACGGCGCGCGGTGAGCGCAGCTGGGACATTTACTCGCGGCTGCTGGTGGACCGCATCATTTTTCTCGGCACGCCGGTGGATGACAACGTAGCCAACGTCATCGTCGCGCAGTTACTGTTTTTGCAGATGGCCGATCCGAAGAAGGACATCCATTTTTACATCAATTCGCCGGGCGGCAGCGTGTCGGCGGGGCTGGCGATTTACGACACGATGCAATACATGACGTGCGACGTGAACACCTACTGCATCGGCCAGGCGGCGAGCATGGGCGCGGTGCTGCTGTGCGCCGGCACCAAGGGCAAGCGGTTCGCGCTGCCGAATTCCAATATCATGATCCATCAGGTGCTGGGCGGCGCGGAAGGCCAGGCCAGCGACGTGGAAATCCGCGTGAAGCATATGCTCAAGCTGAAAAACACGCTGAACGGAATCCTCTCCAAACACTCCGGCCAGACGATTGAGCAGGTGGAGAAGGATTGCGACCGCGATAATTTCATGAGCGCCGAAGAAGCGAAGAAATATGGGCTGGTGGATTTGGTCGTGCAGTCGCGCCGGGAAGTTCCGAGCCCGGAAAAAGTTTAAGGCCGCGAGACAAACGGGTTATCCTTGATGTAAAATCGCAGCCGCCGTTTCGCCCAGTGGCCCGCGTAGTCCACGCCGATGCGCGGGCGTTTGACGATGGAAAATTTCTCCGCCACGTCCGGCTCGACGATGAAAAAAACGTCGCTCAACAAATCGTGCGCGTTCAAGCGGCGGTCAATTTTCATAGCGCGGCACAACAGGCCGGGGCCGCAAGTGCGGCCCGCCAGATTTTGCACCGGTTCGATGGCACGCAGCAAAACAGCGGACGCATGGCCTTCGCCTTCGGTCACGACATTCATGCAATGATGCACACCGTAGATTAAATAAACATACGCGTGACCGGGCGGGCCGAACATGGTTTTGGTGCGTTCGGTCAGACCTTTTGCAGAATGCGCAGCCAGATCGTGCTCGCCGAGATACGCCTCCACCTCGACAATTTTACCGATGCGCTTGAGGCCGTCGGCGTCGCGAACGAGCCATTTCCCCAGCAGTTCCTGCGCGACAAGGGCCGTATCGCGGTTATAGAATGAACGCGGAAGTTTGGTCACCCTGGCAGACTGGCGCAATTCCCGGTTTGACAGAAGGCAAAATGTCCGCAAAATGATTAGCCGTTTGGTTGCCAGCGTAGCTCAGTTGGTTAGAGCGTGGGACTCATAAGCCCGAGGTCAGTGGTTCGATTCCACTCGCTGGCACCATTTTCCCGGAAAGCACGGCTTCAATTCCGCCGGCGTGTTCACATTCAAAAACAAATCCGGCGTGGTGACTTTCTTGGCCCGCATCAAATTCATCGCCAGCAACCCGCGGATAAAATTTTGCAGCGCGAACCGGCCCGCCTGAATTTCCGCGGCGGCGGGCGTCATGGCTTCAACCGGATAAACCGCGCACAACGGCTCAAAAAAACCGGCCGACTCCGGCACCACGCCCAAACCGGGCTGCCTCAGCTGCCACAAACCACGCAGGTAATCTGAATTCATCTGCGGCAAATCCACCGCCAGCGCGAGCAAATGCGTCGTCTGGATTTGTTCGAGTGCCGCCAAGATCCCGCCCAGCGGTCCGCGCGCTTGCGCCATGGGTGGCGCGGCGCGAAATCGAGGAGGGCTCGCTGGTCGCGCTGCCGCTGGGCCGCCGCAAACTGCAACGGCGCTGGGGCATTCTTCACTGGCGCGGCAAACGCCTGAATCTCGCAGAGGAAACTTTCATCGGCCTGTGCGACTCGGCGTGCGCGCCACTGCGGCTGCCCTCCGGCAAGCCGGTGGAAAAATCAAATGGCGGTGAATAATTTTTCCGCAGCCCAACCGGCGTGCAAAACCTCTTTTGCTCCGCGCCGGTTTGTGGTTATGATTGGCCGCAAGAGAAAGTGGATTTCCTATGAATAAAAAAATGAATCTAAATTCAGTCGGCGCGTTGCTGAAACTGTCCGGCTTGGCGCTCGTGGCTCTGCTCGCGTTCGCCGGCTGCACCACGGCACAAATGCCGCAAGCCGCCGTGCAAGCCGCGCCGGAAAAAACGCACACGGAAGTTGTTTCCTTGCGCGAAGGCGACACGTTGAAAATCACATTCCCGGGTTCCGCCACCTTGGACACGACCCAGCAGATTCGCCGCGACGGCAAAATCACTTTGCAACTGGTCGGCGAAGTGGATGCCGCCGGTTTGACCCCGGACGAGTTGCAGCAAAAACTGGTGAAGCTCTACGCGTCGCAGATCACCACTAAACAAATCACCGTGGTCCTGCAGTCTTCCGTTTTTCCCGTGTTTGTGACGGGCGCCGTCATCCATCCCGGCAAAATTCTTTCAGACCATCCGATCTCCGCGCTGGAGGCGGTCATGGAAGCAGGCGGCCCGGATTACGCCACGGCCAATTTGAAAGCGGTGAAAGTCAGCCGCAACAACAGTGGCGTGATGGAAAATTATACGCTGAACCTGAAGGCCATTTTGCAGGGGACCGAGACCAAGCCGTTTTATCTCAAGCCGGGCGACATCGTGTATGTGCCGGAACGCTTCGCGGTATTTTAAGCCCGGCTGATGCCGAGCTTGTCCATCAATTCGTAAAGCGTCGGGCGGCTCAAGCCCAGCTCGACGGCGGCGGGCGCGATCTTGCCGCCGTGCTTGCGCAACGCCTGCTGCACCATCTGCCGCTCCACCGCTTCCCGCGCATCTTTGAGCGTGACCACATTGGCCCCCACGGTCGATGGTTCCAGTTCCAAATCTTTCGCCGTGACGCGCCGGCCGTCGGCCATGATGACCGCACGGCGGATGCAGTTCTCCAGCTCGCGGACATTGCCCGGCCACGGATGCCGGTTCAGCGCACGGATCGCGTCGGGATCAAAGGCCAGATTCGTTTTGTTTACCGACGCGGCGAACCGGTTCAGGAAAAATTGCGCGAGCAAGCGGATGTCATTTTCACGTTCGCGCAACGGCGGCAATGTGAGTGACACCACCGCCAGCCGGTAAAACAAATCTTCGCGGAATGTGCCCGCCGCCATGTTCTTTTTGATGTCCGCATTCGTGGCCGCGACGACGCGGGCGTTGATCTGGATTTCCTGCCGGCCACCGACGCGCTCAATGGTCTGCTCCTGCAAAAACCGGAGCAGCTTCACCTGCAACGGCAGCGGAATCTCGCCGATTTCATCCAGAAACAGCGTGCCGTCGTTGGCCGATTCGATGCGGCCTTTGCGCTGCATGTGCGCGCCGGTAAACGCGCCTTTTTCGTGGCCGAACAATTCTGATTCCAAAAGCGTTTCCGGAATGGCGCTGCAATTGATGGCGATGAACGGGCCGTTTTTGCGGTCGCTTTTTTGGTGGATGGCGCGCGCGGCCATTTCCTTGCCGGTGCCGCTTTCGCCGAGGATCAAAACCGGCGCGTCGGTCGTGGCGACTTTGCGGATGGATTCAAAAATCGGGCGCATCGGCGCGCTCGTGCCGAGCATGCCCTCGAACGAATCGGTGTGCACCAACTGCTGCATCTCGGCGTATTCCTTTTCCAACTGCACGACTTGAAAGCAGCGCTTGAGCAGAAATTTCAGTTCGTCCATCTCCACCGGCTTGGTGAAAAAGTCGTAGGCGCTGGCGCCGATGGCGCGCAGTGCATTATGCTTTTCGCCCTGGCCGCTGATGATGATGACCTTGACCAACCGGTCGAGTGTGAGCAGCGCCGACAAGGTGGCGAGGCCTTCTTCCGGATTGCCGGGATGCGGCGGCAGGCCAAGATCGAGCAATACCACGGACGGCTGCGCGGCACGAAAAGCCTCAATCGCGCTGGGCCGATCCTCGGCGAGCGACACGTCGTAATCCGCCGCCAGCGCCCATTTCATCTGCGTGCGGATTTCCTCGTCGTCGTCAACAATCAACAATTTTGGCTTCATTGGCTTTTCACCGGCAAAACTACCGTAAAGCATCGGCTTTGGCAGGCAATAAAATTCGCAAAAGTCCGCGAATCAAATGAATTATAGCGGGGACAAGTTTGGATTTTGTTTTTAATCGGATTACATCTTGCTGAATTCCATTCGAACGATAGGCTGGACGCCCGTTTTCCTGAAGTTTATGGCAAAATTGAAAAAGAACAATGAAACCGACCCGGTGAATTCCTTCCGGTTCAGCTTGGCCGGCTTAATCGTTTTCAGCCTGTTTCTCATGGCCGGCACAGCGCTCATTTCGAGCAAAGTGCTCAATGCGAAGCCAAAGATTTTTTCATTTGCCAACCATGATATTCCCGACCCTGATGCGCAGGATAAAAACATGTTCACGCACCAGGGGCCGTGGGGAGAATTGCTGACGCAAAACATCAAGTTGGAGCGACCGGCAGAATACATTTCGGCGGAGGTCTCCCAGCCCGCGCCGGAATCCTGGGATTTCAAGGGCATGAATCTGGCCCAAGTGAAAACCTTGCTCGCCGCGAATGGATTGACGAAGGCACAAGTCGAGGCTCAGTTGACGACAAGCCACATTTCCATTGTGGGAACAACCCTCGTGTTCACGCCCGACGAAAACTTTCTTCTTTCGCTGAAACCGGAAACGCGCCAGAAGCTTTACGGTTCTTTGTATGGCTTGGGCGTGGGCACGTATATTGACTATCCTTTTATTTTTCCGAACGACAGCATACAGACGATTTTCACCGACGACCGGCTGAATCCTGACGATGTGGTTTTGCTCAAACAGCTCATTTATCCTGCCGTCAATGCGGTCCGGCTGACAGATTACAATTTGCTTCTGCGCAAAATACCGACTACGGAGCGCCGCACGACGATGGCCAAAGTGCTTTCCCTCCAGCCGGCGGTGCTGGTCCGCCTCTGCGTCCGCCCCGACAGCGACATCGACAAGATCGCCGCTTATTGGGGCGGGATGGATAACGTCCGCTTCACCGATATTCGTCCGATGCTGGAAGCCTTGAAGGGATTACCTCACGGTGGCACGGTGAGCCTGATGTATTTTCTCCCACCGTTTGCGCGCAGCCGGCTTTACACTTATCCCTTGCCCTCGCAGCCCGGCGATCCCGTGATGGACTGCCATTGGAGCACGTTTAATTTCTCCAGCATCGAGCCGGACAACCGTTACAACAATTCGCAATACACCGTTGAATACATTCAAAAAAAATTCTACGCGATTGATGCTCCCTCCATTTATGGCGACTTAGTGCTGTATGCGAATGACAAACAGGAAATCAAACATTCCGCGGTGTTTCTGGCGGACGATTTGTGCTTCACCAAATACGGCGACAATTACCGCCAGCCGTGGATGATTGTCCGGTTGGCGGACATGCAGACCATGTATCCCACCTTGAAGCCGTTTTATTACCGTCGGAAAGTTGATTGATATTAACTGCGGCTGATTAGCCAGAATACCAAGGCCGTCACCAGCATGATGAGCAATAAACACACACAGGTAAAGAACCGTATTTGCTTTTGATGCGGCGAGAGACTTCGCTTTTATCCCAATCGTCCCATGAAATTTTCAAAAAACCCGAGTTGCCATTTTAAGAGATTAAAGTTGGCTTGCGGGTATTTTAACCTGCCACAAGGCAGGGAATGAATAAAACACACGCGTAAGCCAACCCGGCGAAAATCTCACTTTTTTTTCCGAGCAAGTAATTAATCTGGAATCCCAATTCTTCTAAAACACCAAAAGAGAGTCGATTAAAAAACTCTTCTCCCGAAAACGGATAGTGGCTCTGATTGTCTTTCGCTTGTCGAGCGGATGGAAAAACGACACAGTTGCGGGGTCATGTTTTCGCTCACCAAGCAGCATACAAAAATATTCGGTATACTGGGTTGTTTTGCGTTTCTTGCAATAGTGGGGATGTCGGATTACGCAACGGGATATGAGCTGTCATTTTTTATCTTTTACCTGCTGCCCATTTTATTTGTTCATCGCTATGTAGGTTCTGGGCCGGCATTTGGGATGGCCTTGCTTGCGGCGGTAGTGTGGTTGTTTGCCAATATTTGGTCCGGACAAACGTATTCAGACCTGCTAACGCCGATTTGGAACACTGGAATCCGTCTGGCAATTTTTATCTTGGTGATCATTTTATTTACGACGCGGGATCATCTGAAAATGGTTGTGGATGAAAAAACGGCGCAGTTGCGGCAGGAAATCCGTGATCGCACCCGGTTGGAAAAAGAGCTTTTGGAAATCGCGGAATTGGAGCAACGGCGCATCGGCCATGATTTGCATGACAGTTTGGGCCAACATCTGACTGCCACGGCGATGGCTGGCAAGGTGCTTGCCAAGAAACTTGCCAGCAAATCGGTAAGCGTCGACCCCGCTGCCGCAAACCAGGTCGTGGCCATGGTGGAAGAGGCGATCGAGTTGACTCGCAATCTAGCCCGGACGCTGCACCCCGTCGAACTCGGAGCCGGTGGATTGGAAGATGCGTTGCAAACCTTGGCGGCAAGTCTATCCAAAGCCTTCGCCCTTTCCTGCCGGTTTGAACATTCCGGCAGTTTGAATGTGCCGGATAAGGCCGCCGCCACACATTTGTATCGCATTGCCCAAGAAGCCACGAGTAACGCCATTCGACACGGTCATGCCCGCAATATCCTTATCAAACTCGCAACCTCCGACGAAAGCATTGAGCTTTCAGTCAAGGACGATGGCACAGGTTTATTGACCGAAGACCGTAAAAAAAAGGGCATGGGCCTGCGCATCATGAGTTATCGCGCGGATATGATTGGCGGGACGTTTGATATTCAAAATCAACCCGGTGGCGGCACACGCGCAGTTTGCGTATTAGATCCACGCCGGAACAACCTGGATTATGACGTCCAAAAGTAAAATCATGCTGGTGGATGACCATCCGCTGGTGCGTGAGTGGCTCGCCAATTTAATCAATGAGGAGGAGGATTTTGAAGTATGCGGTGCGGCCGGCAACGCCCGCGAAGCACTCGGACTGCTTGGCATGGTTGAGCCGCAGATTGTCATCGTGGATATTTCGCTGGAAGGCGGGTCTGGATTGGAACTCATCAAAGACATCAAAGCTATTTACCCTAATGTAGAAGCGGTGGTCTTGTCTATGCATGACGAAATGCTTTACGCCGAGCGGGCCATGAACGCCGGTGCAGCCGGTTATGTGATGAAACGGGAAGCCACCGAAAAAGTATTAGAAGCCTTGCGTGCCGTGGTGCAAGGGCAACTTTATTATAGCCATGCCGTCAATGCCATGCTGGTGCAAAAGCATGTTAAAGGCGTTGGCGACCAACCAACGGCCATCGCTGGCTTAAGTGATCGCGAATTGGAAGTGTTTCAATTGCTTGGTCGCGGTTACAGCACAAGGCAGATCTCCGAACAAATGAATGTAGGGTTTAAAACAGTTCACGCCTATTGTGCGCGCATCAAGGAAAAGCTCGACCTGGCCAACATCAACGAATTGGTGGTTCGGGCGGTGCGTTGGCACGAAAGTCAGCAGCCCCGATAGCTTCATTCCACCTCAAACGTGTGGGAACTATTCCTACATCACAAATAGCATAAACCATACGCGGCATTTCTGCGTTTGGATTCAGTTGTGCTGGACTTAGCCCAACGTGGTTACGTCAGGCAATACCGGAACCAAATTTTTATTATAATCAACCAGCCTGACTTAGCGTTCCGCCACGTATGCGAAAGACAAACAAATGAAAACTAATCAAACCATCCGCAAGGCGGGTTTCACCCTGGTTGAAATCATGATCGTCGTGGCCATCATCGGCCTCTTGGCGGCCATTGCCATTCCGAACTTCGTGAAAGCCCGGGCACAATCCCAGGCCAATGCCTGTATCAACAACCTCCGCCAATTGGACTCGGCCGCCAATGAATTCGCGCTGGAAAGGGGCAAAAGCACTGGCTATTCATTCAATTACCCGACCGACATGACACCCTATATCAAATTGAATTCGGCTGGTTCTATTCCGCCGTGCCCGGCGGGTGGCACCTACTCGATGGCTAACCTCGGCACCTTGCCGCAGGAATCCTGCACGCTCAGCACGCTGACGCCGTCGCACCGATTGCCTTGATTTACAGGGTTAAGTCAGCCATGCCGTTGCCTCAGTAACGGCATTTTTTTATCAAGTGAGGCTGGACCGGGGCGGCTAAAATGCGGACATGTTTTTTAAAAATGGGACACCGGCTAGAAAACTGTTCTTAAACAGGTGCCGCTGTATCTCAGAAATCCCAATGCATTTTTTCTTGTGAAGTAAACGGCGCAGACTTTACTTTAGGGAATTCAGCAGCATGTCTTTGAAGCCAAATCCCGTTTTCGTCGTCGGCGTTTTTCGTTCCGGCACCTCGCTGCTCTGTTCGATACTCAATCAAAATCCCGGAATCGCCCTGATGTATGAGTGCGATGTCTGGAATTTTCCCCGCCCGCTGCTAGCCGCCAGGTTCAAGGGCCATTGGGCCGAACGGATTGAGTTTTACAACCAAGCACTAACACGCCACCGGCTCATTGCGCCGAACCATCTTCGGGAACTGGAATCCATTCGCACCCCGCTGGACTTGTATCGCACCTTTGGCGAAAAGAAAGGCGCCGCCGTCAGCGGGGAAAAATCGCCTTTTTATTGTGACCGCTTGGAACAACTTCACAAAATTTATCCCGGCGCATTGTTCATTTTGGTCTGGCGCAACCCGGTGGAGATTTATCGCAGCGTGCTGAAAGCCGGGCAGACCTCCCGTTTTTTTGGCAAACCCGGCATGTTGAGCAGGATGATTTACCAGCAGGAACAAGCCATTTGCCAGGCCGAGCGGATTGAACAGAACGGGGCGCGGATTTATCGGGTGGATTACGCCAGCCTCGTGGATCAAACCGAAAGAGTGTGCCGGGAGACCTGCGCCTTTTTGGGTGTTCCGTTTGACGCCAAAATGTTGCACCTGAACCAAGCGGATTTGTCAGCCATCTACAAGGCCCCGCACCACGCCTATTTGCGACGTGGAGTTATTGAGCGGCAAAAATACACGGAGAAATTGGTCTCGCCCCGCATCGACCAAAAACTCGAGCGCTTCCGGTCGCGCTGGGAACTGCAACAGGCCAACTGGTTGAAGCCGACAGCCAGCGCGAATCCATCAACCCCGGGGGCGGTCGAATTGCTTTACCACCATACGCTGGGCAAAGTTCTGACCATTTACGATTCACTGGTGCGGGCGGGTTTCGAATTCTTGCCGCTGCCGTGGCTGCGCGTTTACCGGTTGCTGAAAACCTGGGTGGTCAACCCGCCCTCCGGGGCCGTTGATGAAAAAACTTCCATGCTCAAAGATTGTCAGCGGCATTGGCTGACAATTCTGGTGGCAACGGCATTGCTTGGGCTGATTACTTTCATCAATCATCTGGCGAACCCGCATTTGTTGTTCATCCTGTTTTATGCCATTCCTTGCGCACTCTTGGCGCTGGTGGTGAATGTCCGCTGGGCCACCCTGTGTGTGCTGGCCTGCTCAATTATTTCACCCCTGATTCAATACGAAGGCGACAGCGATTACCGCTCCGTTGGGGTTTTTGCCTGGAATTTCATCTCCCGTTTGATCCTGCTGGAAATTGTCATTCTCACCCTCGGTCGCATCCGGCTGGAATTTTCCAAGGACGGCTACAAGGCCAGCTAAACTGGCGGACCGGCCAGCGTTGTTCAAATGGCAAAATCGTTCAGTTGCTGCTTCGCCACAGCGAGGATGGCCTGATAGCACTCATCCACATTTTGAGTGAGGGTGTTGATGTGGTTGCCGCACTCGTGCGGCCGGGGATTCTCAAAGGGATAATCGATCAACTGTTGAAGTTGGCCGGCTTGGGCGCGCTTGTAAATCCCTTTCGGATCGCGGGCCATGCAAATATCCAACGGGGCATCAATGTAAAACCACACCAGCTTGTCCCCCAAAACCTGCGCCACCAGATCGCGCTGCGAATATTCGGGGGCCATCGTGGAGACCACCACATTCAATTCCTGCCCGGCCAGCAGCCGGGCGATTTCGGCGATGCGCCGGTGATTTTCCAACCGCGCCTCCGGGCGAAAACCCAAGTCCGAACACAGCGTCGCGCGCATTTCGTCGCCATCCAGATACACCACGGGGATTCCCCGATTGGACAAACCGTCGCGCAGACGCAGCGCCAGCGTGGTTTTACCGGCACCGGACCGGCCGAACAGCCAGAATATTTTGGTGAGTTTTTTCACGACTCGTTTCAAGCATCCGATTGCAGCGGCAAAAATATGCGGAACGTCGCGCCGTGGCCGGGTTCGCTTTCCACTTCAATTCTGCCCCGATGGGCTTCGACAATCATTTTGCTCTGGAACATGCCGATGCCCAGCCCGTTTTTCTTGGTGGTCTGAAACGGCCGGAACAGCGAGCGGCCGATGAATTCCGGACTCATGCCGCAGCCGTTGTCCGTCACGGCGAGGACCACCCAGCCGTTGCTCTGGCTGGTGGCGATGTGAACCTGGCCGGATTGCGACACGGCCTCGCGCGCGTTGAAAATCAAATTGGTCGCCACTTTGAACATCTGGTCGGCATCGAATTTCACGCGCGGCAGCGGCTGCAAATCTTTCGTCAAATTAATGCCCGCCACTTCTTCCCAGCCGGCGAGCGCCTTCGCCACCACTTCATTCAAATCGGACGGCACCGGTTTGATTTGCAGTTCATGGCGGATGGAACTCAAGCGGCCGATGAGCCGGTTGATGTTCGCGACAGTTTTCGCCACGCCGCGCAGCGCGTCGGCGCGGAACGCCGGATCGTCAAAATGCACCGGGAGATTTTGCAGCATCAGGTTGAGCGTGTTCGCGGTGTTTTTCAAATCATGCACAAAAAAAGCGGACATGGTTTGAAAGGCTTCGAGCTCTTTCGCCTGCAATAATTTTTGCGACAGGCGCGTGTTCAACAAACCGGCGGCCAGCTGGTCACCGATGCACTTGAGCAAATCAAAGTCCTGCCAGGAAAACGCCAGCCCGCCCACGCGGTCGCCCAAAATCATGAAGCCGACCATTTCGTCGCCGACAATCATCGGCACACAGACGCGGTGGCCGCCTTTGCGAAATTCATCGGGATGACATTGCTGCAGAGTCGCCGCCCAACCGGCTGTGGAATCGTCAATGTCCACGGGCTCGTTGCGGCTTCGCAACGTTTGGATTATCTCGGCCAGCGCAATTTTTTGGGGCAGCAAACCCTCCGCCCGCGCCTCGGACAAAAAGGTGGAGGCGGCAAACGTCAGTTGCACATTTTTGTCGTCCACGAGCCAGATGGTCACGGACAAGGCCTGGAAAATATCGGTGACGGATTTCACGGCGGCCTGGCAGAGTTCGTACTGGTTGCCGCAGGAAGCGGTGGCTTCGGTGAATTTCCGCCAGACCGTGCGGTAGTCATACAGCGGGCGTTGAAAATGGCGGCTGACAAAACGGCTGGTGTATAACCGCACGCGGTCCGACAACAACAAAATGGTGAGAGCCACCAGCGCGGCCAAAATCACAAACGCCTTGGCCGGGAAGGTTTCATCGCCGCCCTGACCCAAATAGACGACAAACTTGGTGAACACGCCGATGATCAGCAGATAAATGCCGGCCAGCAAAACGGTGAGCGAACTTTGCAACACGGAGTGCGACGGATACACGTCCATGTCGAAATGGCCGGCACGAAAGAGCGAACGGAAAATCAACAGGCCGCCGACCAGCAAGGCACCGGCATCCACCACGAGCAGCCCGGGGTCAACGGCCTTCAAAATAATCGTCTGGCTACTGGTGTAGAATCGCACGGCGAACAAAACGACCAAACCGAGGATCATGAATTTGATGCGCCACCGCATCGTCCCGACCGAAGCGCGATAGGTCCGTTCCAAATTCATCGCCACCAGCACCACGCTCACCAGCAAAAGCAGATTCAGAAAGTAGCCCGCAAAGGCGAGGCCGATCCGCCGGTGCAACCAGTGCAATTCATCGGGGGGAATAATCAGAAACCGGTTGAGAAAAATGCCGAGGACCAGCGGTGCCAGGAAAAAAAATCCCAGCGGCCAGCGCCAGCGTTTCAAAAAATCATGCTGGTTGCCGCGACCGTAGCTCAAGCTGAAATACAGCCAGATGCCCGGGAAAAAAGACATGGCCGCCAGCCGCCAATGCTGCCAGTAAAAAAAGTCTTCCCCCGCGCCTCCCAAAGAAAGTCCGTTGAAGACGCTTTCGACCGCCAACGCCGCCATGCCCGCGACAAAGGAAAAAGGCACCGCTGCGCGGCGTTCATTCCAGGCCACGGCGAAGGCCAGAGCGCCGCCAAAGATGGCGCTCGCGAAAGCTAGTAAAACAGCGGTGTTCATGGTCTGTCCCGTCAGCCAAGCCAAATCATGCTCCCACAAATCCGCTCCCATCGCAGCAAAGAAAAGTGGAGTCCGGCAAATAAAAAAATCAAGGGCGGGGAAAAATCCCCGCCCTTGATTTGAATTTAGTTTATGGCTTAAAGATTAGGCCATGAATTTGCGTTTGATGAGCGCCATGCCGGAGAGCGCGGCACCGAGCAGCATCACCGTCGTGCCGCCATCCGGAACGCTGGCCTGCGAGGCCGAGAACGTGAACGTCTGGTTGGCCGGAACCGTGGACGGAT
>CAISEZ010000108.1 GCA_903884535.1 uncultured Verrucomicrobia subdivision 3 bacterium | reverse complement strand
GATATGCACAGTCTTTATCAGGAAGTGTTCCTGCTGTTGCTCGCGAAAACAAATTCAGCAGTGACGAACTCGATCAAGGCACAGTTCCACGACTGAAACCTTTACGATTAACCGTATAAATCCTGCGTCCGTAAAACACCGAGTTTTTCCAAAGTCGTTCAATTTTGATTGCTACGGCCTGCTGCTGTTTTTCCATCCTTGCCAAAGGGTATCTCCGCCGTGACGGTGGTGCCTTGGCCCCGTCGGCGAGGAGAATGGTGTGAGGGGTTGGCTATCGATACGCGGCTCCTTTCAGGAATATTGGGTCGCCGAATTATTTTGTTCGCGTTGAGTAAAACGCCACAGCGAGTTTAACGAGCCTGCGGCAATATCATTCAAATGCCCAATGTTTTTGAGTTTAAAATACATGGCATCGCGTTTGCTTATGGAAACTCGGTTGTGAGTTTGGTTGTGGTTTTGGGTGGGGAACCGATGCCGCCAAAAGTTTGTGGGGACTTGCTTTTGATGATGTCGGGGCTGAAGACGAGGAGGAACACGACGCACGCGCCCGCGGTTTGCCCGCAGCCGGATTGCGCCTGAACAAGGAGGCGGCAGTCCACTACGGCTGGATTTTCGAGGCGCGTGCGTGTCGTGGTGTTAAATCATTTTCAATAAAAACATGGCTGCTTTGCCTTACATCAAGTTTCTCGTCGTGACAGTGCGCAACGCGTGGTTTAATTTCCGCGGATGCAACAAACGAAGTTGACGCTTGGCCACTCGCCCGATCCGGACGATGCCTTTATGTTTTATGCCCTCGCGAAGGACTTGATTCCGGCGCACGGTTTTCAATTCGAGCACATTCTCCAAGACATCCAGACGCTGAATGAGCGCGCCACGCGCGGCGAACTGGACATTTCCGCAGTCAGCATTCACGCCTACGCCTACGTTTCCGACAAATACGCGCTGCTGCCGAGCGGCGCGAGCATGGGCGACGGCTACGGTCCAATGCTGGTGGCCAAGCAAAAATTTTCCCGCGAAGAAATTGTCAAAAAGAAAATCGCCGTGCCAGGCACCATGACCAGCGCGTTTCTCGCGTTGCAACTTTGGTCGGGCAAACCGGCGAAGGAATTGAATTATGTGGTGGTGCCGTTCGACCAGATTTTTGCGGCGGTGAAAAATGGCGTCGCCGAAATTGGCCTCATCATCCACGAAGGCCAATTGACTTATCGCAATGAAGGTTTGGTGCTTTGTGAAGACCTTGGCATTTGGTGGGGCCGCGAAAACAACGGCTTGCCGCTGCCGCTGGGTGGCAATGTGATTCACAAGCGTTTTGAACCAGCCACGCGCAAGATTATTTCGGACACGCTCACGGCAAGCATACAGTTCAGCCTCGATCATCGGCCGGAAGCGGTGCAGCACGCGCTACAATATGCTCGCGACATGGGCCGCGATTTGGCCGATAAATTCGTCGGCATGTATGTCAACCACTGGACGCTGGATTACGGCGACAAGGGCAGGGAATCCATCCGCCATTTTCTCGGCCAGGCCTTCGAGCGCGGGCTGATTCCGCACCGGCAGGAGCTGGAATTCGTCGTTTAACGGCAAGGCCGACGCTGAATTTAGCAGTTGTCACAGGCATTTCTTCTGATACGATTCACGTCCCTTCCGTCGATTGGCGGCAGGGATTAACGGCCTCAAATTCTGTGTTCGCGTGAATGCGGAGCGGCCACAATAACACCTAACTCAATCTCGTGTTCCGCGAGATGCCCCAATAAAATCAGGGGTTTTAACCAAAGGAAATCAAGTGAACAAGATCGGTATTAACGAACTGTTGGAAGCGGGCGTCCATTTTGGACATCAAACGAAGCGCTGGAATCCCAAGATGAAGCCGTTCATCTTCGACGCGCGCAATGGCATTCACATCATTGACCTGAGCAAGACCGCCGGTCAGCTCGACACCGCCTTGGAATTTCTTTCCAACACCGTGCGCAAGGGCGGCAAAGTCCTTTTCGTCGGCACCAAAAAACAGGCGCAGTTGTGCGTCAAGCAGACCGCGATTGACTGCGGACAATTTTACGTTGTGGAACGCTGGTTGGGCGGCACGCTCACCAATTACGCGACCATCAAGACCTCGCTCAAGCGCCTCAAAGAAATCGAGAAAATGGAATCCGACGGTTCCATCAACGATTACGTCAAGCAGGAGCAATCCATGATCCGCCGCGAAGGCGGCCGCTTGCACAAATATTTTGACGGCATCCGCGACATGGACAAGATGCCCGCCGCGATTTTCATCGTGGACGTGAAACGCGAACACAACGCCGTGGCCGAAGCGCGCAAGCTCAACGTGCCCGTCGTCGCCCTCGTGGACACGAACAGCGATCCCGACCTCGCCGATTATCCGATCGCCGCGAACGACGACGCCATCCGTTCCGTGCGTTTGATTATGTCCGCCGTCTCGCAGGCGATCACGCAAGGTCGCGCGGAATTCGAATCCAAGCGTTCGCGCAAGCCGGCTGATGAAACGGCTGAAGCTCCGGCCGCTCCCGCTGCCGAAGGCGAAGTTGCCGCGCCCGTCGCTGCCTAATTAAATTAATTGACGGGGCGCGGAAATGATTTTCCGCGCCCTTTCTTTCAACACTCAATAAAACCGAAAATATTTTATGGCTGAAATTACTGCTGCTGCTGTGGCCAAGCTCCGCGAAATGACCGGAGTGGGCATGATGGAATGCAAAAAAGCGCTCGTCGCCGCCAATGGCGAAATGGATGTCGCCGTGGACAACTTGCGCAAATCCGGCGCGGCCAGTGCCGCCAAGAAATCCTCGCGCGACGCGCGCGAAGGCGTCATTGCCCAATACATCGCGCCGGGCGGACAGTCCGGCATTCTCGTGGAAGTGAATTGCGAAACCGATTTTGTGGCGCGCAACGACGCGTTCCGCGCCTTCTGCGATGAGATCGCCAAGAAGGTTGCCACCGATCCCAACGCCAATCTCGAAGCTGACCGCGAATCCGCCGTCACCAAGATGGGCGAGAACATCAAGATCGCCCGCAACGCGCGCTTGGAAGTTTCCGGCAACGGACTCGTGGCCGCCTACATTCACACCGGCGCCAAAGTCGGCGTCTTAGCCGAAGTCGGCTGCACCAAGCCGGAGACGGCGGCGACGGACGAGTTCAAGCAGCTCGTCAAAGACATCACGCTCCAGATCGCCGCAGGTTTTCCGCACGTGGTGTCGCGCGAAAATGTGTCGCCGGAAGTCATCGCCAAGGAACGCGACATTGCCGCGAATTCCGACCGGCTCAAAGGCAAGCCCGCCGCCGCTTTGGAAAAAATTCTGGCCGGTGTGCTGGACAAGTTTTTCCAGACCTACTGCCTCGTGGACCAGGGTTTCGTGAAGCGCAATTCCGAAGTCAGCGTCAAGGAACACGTCGCGCAAATCAGCAAACAGCTCGGTGACGAAATCACCATCCGCCGATTTGTGCGTTTCCAGGTGGGCGAAACGGCGGTTTAATCCTCCAAACGAAATTGTCAAGGCGTCCGGCAACGGACGCCTTTTTTATTGGCCGATTCGGGGTTGAAAAGCCGCGCCGGGCAGGCGAGAATCAAGCGGTGATCCGCAAACTTTATTTTCAACTGCTGCTGGCGCTGCTGGTCGGCGGCATTTTCGGGAACGCTTTGGCGCAGGGCACGGCGTTTTTTTATCAAGGCCAGTTGAGCAGCAACGGCAGTCCGGCGAGCGCGCCTTACGATTTCCGTTTTGCCATTTATGACGCGGCGACCAACGGCAACGCCATTAGTTATCCGCTGACCAATTTCGCCACCGTCGTTAGCAGCGGATTGTTCACGGCCACGCTGGATTTCGGCCCGATCTTCAGCGGCACAAATTACTGGCTGGCCATCGGCGTGCGCACCAACGGCAGCACCAATGCATTCACGATTTTGTGGCCGCGCCAGGCGCTGTTGCCCGTGCCGTATGCGGAGTTTGCGACGAGTTCGAGCAACCTCCTCGGCACCTTGCCGGCGGCGCAACTCACCGGCATGCTGCCCTCGGCGCAGGTCGCCGGCACTTATTCTGGAGCGGTGAATTTCACGAACTCAACGAACAGTTTTTCCGGAAGCTTTTCCGGCAGCTTTTTCGGCAATGGCACCAATCTTATGAGTTTGAATGCTTCACAGTTGACCGGTGGCACGGTGGCCGATGCGCGGCTGTCCACCAACGTGGCGCTGCTCAATCGGAGCCAGACGAACGGCGGAGCGAATCTTTTCACCGGCTCGAATGTCTTCAGCGGTGGCAACACCTTCACCGGTTCCAATAGTTTCACTGGCGCGAATTTTTTCAGCGGCGCCAACACGTTCGCCGCCTCGAACTCTTTCACCGGCTCGAATATATTTTCCGGCGTGAACACGTTCTCGAATGCCGGCAATGTTTTCTTCGGCATATTTTCCGGCAATGGCACGAACCTCACCAGCCTGAACGCTTCCCAGTTAACGGGGGGCACCGTGGCCGACGCGCGGTTGTCCACAAACGTGTCGCTACTCAACCGGAGCCAGACGAACGGCGGATCAAATCTGTTCACCGGCGCCAATAATTTTACAAATTATGCCAACACGTTTGTCGGCAATTTTTTTGGCAACGGGCTGGTCGGCTGGTTGACGGTGGGTGGCACGGCCGTGACCGCGGTGCGCGACACCGGTTATTTGCTGCTTAGTGCCGGGCTGACCACGGTGACGCTGCCGGCGACGGCCTCGCTGCTGGCTGGCGACATCGTGCGGATTTCGGGCGGCGGCGCGGGCGGCTGGCTGGTGCAGGAAAATTCCGGGCAGAGCACCCTCGGCACCTTTGCCAGCTACCGCAACGGCGTCCTGACGGCATTGCCGGTGACGGGTTTGCCGAGCACCAGCGATTGCCGCGACGTGGCGGCTTCAGCGGACGGCACCTTGATGTATGCGGTTGGCAATTTTGCCGGGGTTTATTCCTCTTCTGACTCCGGTCACAATTGGAACGTGGTTGGCAGCCTTGCCGGAAGTTATTATTCCGTGGCCTGTTCAGCGAATGGGCAAATCGTTTATATTGCTTCCAGCGCTGGCGGCACCATTCAGATGTCCACCAACGGCGGGTTGAACTGGTCGTCCACAACCAGCAGCGGAACTTCCGTGGCGTGTTCGTCTGACGGCAGTAAACTTTTCACTGGCACCATCGCTTGTTCCGGCAATGGGAATTATCTGGCGGAAATCAGCGCCGGCATTGCGGTTTCCAACAGTATTTCCGGTTGGTTCAGCATTCCGTCGCCCTTTGGCACGCCGAGTTGTCTGGCCGTTTCCAGCGATTGCACCCGGTTGGTGGCCGGCGTCAGCGGTGGCCTGCTCTACGCCTCGGCCAATCAAGGCGCGACGTGGACGGCGCTCACCACCACCAACCAGTATTGGTCGGGCGCGTGGATGTCGGCGGACGGCAGCCGGTTCGCCGCGACGGTTGCCAAAAACGTGAGTCCCGCCGGCGGCATTTTTTCATCCAGCATCATTTCCCAGCCGAATACTGTCAGCACCAATTCCATTTGCGGCAGTCAAGGCTCGGCGGTGGAACTGCAATATATCGGCAGTGGCGAGTTCGTGCCGGTCAGCACGGCAGGTAGTCTTTGGTCAAATTGATTTTTGCAATTTTGCCTTTCCACTTGAATTGAATCGTCGCTCTGTTATTCAACTCTCCGTGAGCATTCCATTTCGACTCGGTGTTCTGGGTTCCGGCAAAGGTTCCAATTTCGTTGCCATCGCCGATGCGGTTGCGGCGGGAAAAATTCCCGCGCAAGTCGCCATCGTTTTAAGCGACGTCGAGAACGCCGGCATTTTGGCGCACGCCCGCGAACGGAAAATCCTCGCGCAATTTATTCCGCCCGGGAAATTCCGCACCAAGCTGGACGAGGAAGCCGAGCACGCCGTGGTGGAAGCGCTGCGCGCCGCGCAAGTTGATTTGGTGGTGCTTGCCGGTTTCATGCGTGTGCTGAAAGGCGAATTTCTACGCGCGTTCGAAGGCCGCATTGTGAACGTCCATCCGTCGCTGCTGCCGTCTTTTCCGGGCCTCGCCGCGTGGCAGCAGGCGCTGGATTGCGGCGTGAAAGTGGCCGGCTGCACGGTGCATTTTGTGGATGCGGGCGTGGATTCCGGTGCGATCATCGGCCAGCAAACCGTGCCAGTGCTGGACACCGATACGGCCGAAAGTTTGCACCAGCGCATCCACGCGGCGGAACATGATTTGTATCCGAAATGCGTCGCCGCCATCGCGCGCGGCGAAATTTCCGTGGTTGGCCGGCGAGTTCTCTGGAAAAAATCATGAAGGTTAAAATTCTTTTGGGCTTGCTGGTGGCCGTCCTGGCGGGATGCGCTTCGCATTCGGAAAAAATCGTATTCAGTGACGAAGGCGCAATTCATGTGGACGAGCCAAAACCGGCGGCCGACGTGCCGGAAAAGAAATTGGCGCATGCCGATGAATTGAAAATTGAGTTGGCAGTTTTCAGTTATTTGCTAGAACGGCATTTTTGGGATCTCGGCGAATACTCGGCGGTTTTTATGCGCGCCGACGACAAGCAGGTGGATTTCTTGATGAAGAAATATCCGGCGCATGTGCCGCCGATCAAGCCGGCGTATCACGCGGAACTGCCGGCGAACCAGACGCCGCTCGACAAAGACTCCGGCAAGGTCGCCATGATTTTAAGCGTGGATGTGGACGAGCCGGCCGCCGATGATTCAGTCGCGGCCCTCGGCAAATGGTTTGCCGGCAGCGCCGTGTCGGGCTTTTACACGTTCAGTTTGAAGAAAACCGGCGACGACTGGGAAATCCAAACTGTGAAGTGACACAAATTCGGCGTGATGAAAGCCAAAAAAAAGTTCGCCAGTTCGCTTCCGGACAGGAAAACTACGGGCTGAAAGAAATTTGAATGAGCAAAAAATTACGATTCGGTCTGCCGAAAGGCAGCCTGCAGGAAGCCACCATCGAAAAAATGGCCAAGGCCGGTTACAACATCCAGGTCAGCAGCCGTTCCTATCTGCCGTATGTGGACGATGAGGAGATGGAAATCCGTTTGATCCGCGCACAGGAAATCAGCCGCTACGTCGAGCACGGTTATCTCGACTGCGGCATCACCGGCCACGATTGGATCATTGAGAACGGCTCGAAAGTCCACGAGGTCGGCGAATTTCTGTTCAGCAAAGTGTCGCGAAAGCCCGCGCGCTGGGTGCTGTGCGTGCCGGAAAATTCGCCGGTCAAAACCGTGAAAGATCTCGAAGGCAAACGCATTGCCACCGAAGTCGTCAATCTCACCAAAAAATATCTCAAGAAAAACGGCGTGAAGGCCGAGGTGGAATTTTCCTGGGGCGCGACCGAGGTGAAGGCGCACGAACTCGTGGATGCGATTGTCGAAGTCACCGAAACCGGCTCGTCGCTCAGGGCGAACAAGCTGCGCATCGTGGACGAATTGTTGAGTTCCACGCCGCGCCTGATCGCCAACACCACCGCGTGGAAAGATTCCTGGAAGCGCAAAAAAATCGAGACCATGGCGCTGCTGCTCAAAGGCGCGCTTGACGCCGAAACCAAAGTCGGCCTGAAGATGAACATCGCCCGCAAGCATCTGGATTCGTTGCTGAAAAGCCTGCCAGCGTTGCGGAATCCGACCATTTCGCAATTGAGTCTGGAAGGCTGGGTGGCGGTGGAAACGATCATTGACGAGCATGTCGTCCGCGAATTGATTCCGCAGCTTAAGGCCGCCGGCGCGGAAGGCATTATCGAATATCCGCTGAACAAAGTTGTTTACTGATAAATTTTGATTGGCTTCCCGCCCGTTTTTGGTTATTTAATCCATTCATAATTTATGGGTTCACTCAAAAAACGCCGTAAGGCAAAAATTAATAAGCATAAACGTCGTAAGAAATTGCGCTTGAATCGTCACAAGAAGCGCACCTGGCAGAAATAACTGCGGCGCGAACAATTCAACCGTCTGGGGTGTTGCCACGTCATCGCCGCAGACGGTCTTTTGTTTTACGGTGATGAAATATCGTTTCACCAAGCATTACACCCGCGAGGAAGCCCGCGCCTTGCTGCCGCAGATTCGTGAGTGGCTGGGGCAGATCAAGCTGTTGCGCGTCGAGGTGGAACGCTACGACAAGCGCCTCGGCAGTCTCTCCGCCGACGGTCAGGACACCGGCGGCAGCACCGTGAACAATTGGATTCGCGCCATTTCTTCACTCCAGTCCGTCCTGATGGAATTCGAGCGCCGTGAAATTTCCATCAAGGATGTCGAGCGCGGGCTGCTGGATTTTCCGGCCATCATCGGCGGCAAGGAAGTTTTTTTGTGCTGGGAAGCCGACGAGGACGACGTGGAATTCTGGCATGACCTCGAAACCGGTTACGGCGGCCGTGAACGGTTGGAATAATTTTTAACCAGTGGGGCGAGCATCCAAGCGAGCCGGCATTCAAAATTCCATTTGGTTTTCGGCTCGGCAGGAGCCTCGCCCCACCAGATTTACTTACGGCTTCATCATGCCAGAGCAGGGGGACGATGACGAATATTCCCGGCGTGTTCGTGGCGGGCGATTGCAACAATCACGTTTTTCACCAAGCCGTGACCGCAGCGGGCGCGGGCGGCGCGACGGCAATTGATTGCGAACATTTTCTCGCCGCGCAAAATCATTGAGCGTGGCAAGATTTGGCGAGGTTTTTGCAATTGCGTTCCTGAATTCTTCGTTGACCGGACGAGGTTCGCTGCTAGAATTTCGCAATCGGTTTAAGGAAATTCATTCCACCAAAATCATAACAATAAAATCATTATGGCAGTCAAAGTAGCAATCAACGGGTTCGGTCGAATCGGACGTCTGGTTTTTCGCGCGATCGCTGAACAAGGTCTTCTCGGTAAGGAAGTCGAAATCGTCGCCGTCGGGGATATTGTTCCCGCCGACAACCTCGCTTACTTGCTCAAATACGATTCCACCCAGGGTCGCTTCGCCGGCACCGTCGGCTCCAAGAAATCTTCCGCGGACAAAGCGGAAGATGATGTGTTGGTCGTCAACGGCAAGGATGTCCTCGTCGTCAGCGCCCGCACCCCGGCGGAATTGCCTTGGAAAGCGCTCGGCGTTGATATCGTGATTGAATCCACCGGCCTCTTCACCGATGCGGACAAGACCAATCCGAAATCCGCCTACGGCCACATCACGGCTGGCGCGAAGAAAGTCATCATTTCCGCTCCCGGCAAAAACGAAGACATCACCGTCGTCGTTGGCGTCAATCACGAGAAGTATGACGCGTCCAAGCATCATATTATTTCCAACGCCAGCTGCACCACGAACTGCCTCGCGCCGCTCGTGCATGTGTTGCTCAAGGAAGGTTTCGGTATCGAAGAAGGTCTGATGACCACCATTCATGCCTACACCGCCACGCAGAAAACCGTGGACGGCCCGAGCAAGAAAGACTGGAAGGGCGGCCGCACGGCGGCGCAGAATATCATCCCCAGCACGACTGGCGCGGCCAAAGCCGTGGCGCTCGTCTGCCCCGAAGTGAAGGGTAAGCTGACGGGCATGGCCTTGCGCGTGCCGGTGCCGACGGTTTCCGTCGTTGACCTCACCTTCAAGACCACGAAAGACACCAGCTACGCGGAAATTTCCGCCGCGATGAAGAAAGCCAGCGAAACCTATCTCAAAGGCATTCTCGAATGGACCAGCGACGAAGTGGTCAGCACGGATTTCATCCACTCCACGAGCTCCTCCATTTTTGACGGCGGCTCGGGCATCGAATTGAACAAGCGCTTCTTCAAAGTCATTAGTTGGTATGACAATGAATGGGGTTATTCCAATCGCGTGGGTGATTTGCTGAAATACATCATCAGCAAAGGCCTGTAAGCGAAACGAAATTCAAAACGGCGAACTGGAAACAGTTCGCCGTTTTTTTGTTCTACAAATTTAGAAATCTTCCGCCGGACTTGCATCATGGTCAAACAATCCTCTATGGCAGCGAACCTGTGTGCATTTCTGACGCTGTTGCTTCTCGTCACGGGATTATCTGTGAAAACGCAGACACTTGCTTCTTTTAATCCGGGCGCAAATGATTTCATAAGAGGCTTTATTCATTGGGGAGAATGGAATGAATCAAGTTGGTTCGATGAAAGCAGCATTGGACCGTCAAACCTAGCGTGCGCCTGCCTGTATTGGTAGGCACCTTGGAAATGGCCAATTGCAACGAACAATCCATAAGCCAACCTCTTGTGATAAGAGGTAATTCCAAGCACAAACTAATCCATTATTCAATTTCAAAGTTTCGCCAGCTATAAAATATTAGGCGAATGACCACTTTGTATTATCAGCTTGTCTCCAATTTGCTGATGGAGTGGAGATTCATTGCCCTCGAAAAGGCGAGGTTTTCTGACGTGGCAAAAAAGGCTAAAGTCATGGCTGGCGGCGACCGATGTGTATTAGTGACTTTGCCTTTATGAATGCCGTGCCCACGGTGCCGGCTTTGCGCAAAATCCTGGTGGTGGATGACAATCCCATCATCCAGCGCGCGGTCTATTTTGCCCTGCGGGACAAAGGGTTTCTGGTATTGATGTGCGGAACCATCGCGGATGGGCTGCACATCATCCGGCAGCAAAAGCCCGATTTAATCCTGCTGGACCTTAATTTTCCGGCGGCCGAGGATTTTGCCAGCGCGGCTTGGGACGGTTTTGCGGCCATCGAATGGCTGCAGCGCGCCGGTGAATCCCAAGCCATTCCCATCATTGTCATTTCCGGGAGCGACTCGGAAATATCGCAGCCACGCGCACTGGCTGCCGGCGCCACGGCTTATTTTCAAAAGCCGATTGACAAGGCAAAACTGCTGGCGGGAATCCGTGTGGTCTTGGACAAAAATGCGGCCCGCCCGACAGCTACCCTGCCATTCCGTCCGGCCGGCGGCGGGTTGGCGATGACATAAAATTCATTTTCCGAATTTGAAACGGCGGCGGGCTGCGCTAAAATGCCGGAGGTGAAAAGCAAAATCCTATTGCCGGCCGTCTTCCTTGCCGTGTTCGCGTTGTCGCGAATTCCGGGACTGATGCCGTTGAATTTCAGCGCGGCTTATGCGCTGGCTTTTTGCGCGGGTGTTTTTTTCCGCGGTCCGCTGGGGTGGTGCCTGCCGCTCGGGGCGATGCTGCTGACGGATGTTGGCTTAAATTGCTATTATCAGCATAACGATCCGGCTCACAATGTCTGGAGCTCCGAAAATCTGGCCAACCTCGGCTTAAATTACGTCGCCTATGCCGTTTTGATTTTGCTCGGCCGCGGTTTCAAACCGCAATCGTCATTCCTCGGGCTGCTCGGCGGCGGCCTCCTCGGCGCGATTTTATTTTATTTCATCACCAACACCGCGTCGTGGCTGTTCAATCCGTTTCACAATCCCGAATACACCAAAACGCTGGCCGGCTGGATTGTCGCGCTGACTAAAGGCACCGGCGGCTATCCTTCGACGTGGGAATTTTTCCGCAATACGCTCTTGAGCGGCGGCCTGTTCACCGCGCTGTTTGGGGCCGTGGGCAAACTCACCGCCGAATCGCCCGCTGAAAAAACCGCCGGTGCCCGCGAGCCGGAATCGGAAGGGGAAGCCGACGGTGCACCGCAACCGGAGGACGCCAAAGCTTGAATTGCTGCGGGTTTAAAGTTGCGAGCTGAAAGTATTCCAGCTTCCACTTCCAAAACCTGCGCCATACGACGAGCAACTTTTAACCTATGAAAATAGGCATTATTTCCGACACTCACGGCTTTCTCGACCCGCGCGTGGAAAAATTGTTCGCCGGCGTGGAGCACATCCTGCACGCCGGTGACATCGGCGATTCGATGATCGAGCTGGAATTGAAATTCATCGCGCCGGTCACGGTGGTCCTCGGCAACACCGACTTTGGCCTCGCGTTCAAGGAAACCGAAGGCGTCACGCTGGCCGGCAAAAAATTTCTCATCCATCACATCGTCAACCCGTGGGCGTTGGACGAAACCCTGGCGGCCCGCATCCAGCGCGACCGGCCGGATGTGGTGGTCTTCGGCCACACGCACAACAAGTTTTCCGAGACGGTGAATAGAATTTTATTTTTCAATCCCGGTTATGCCGGCAAGCCCAAGTTCGGCGCGGAAAGAAGCGTGGCTATTTTGCACTGCGATGAAATGGGCCTCCGCCACGAATTCATTCCGCTGTGAAATTCAATCATGCCCGCCGCCGCCATTTGGCCGTCGTGCGCTCTGTGATTGCGGTAATTTTTTTCACCGCTATAATTTACAGGATTTTACATGACTATTTTGCGTTACGTCCTCGTGGCACTGGAAGTGGTGCTGCTGTTCAACCTGCTCATCGGCGTCCATGAGCTGGGCCATTTTCTCGCGGCCAAGTGGCGCGGTCTGAAGGTGGACCGGTTCGCCATCTGGTTCGGCAAGCCGATCTGGAAAAAGCAAATCAACGGCGTGGAATATGCGCTCGGCTGGATTCCGGCGGGCGGCTACGTGGCGCTGCCGCAAATGGCCGCGATGGACATGATCGAGGGCAAAAGCGAGGGTTCGCAAAAAGCGCCGTTGGATAAAAACGGTGACAAAGGCGAAGCTGCCGCCGAGCCGCTGCCGAATGTTTCGCCGCTCGACAAAATCATCGTGGCGTTCGCCGGGCCGCTGTTCAGTTTCGCGCTGGCGATTGTTTTTGCCATCGTCGTCTGGGCCGTGGGCAAGCCGAGCAACGAGGCCGACAACACCACGACGATTGGCTGGGTGATGCCGACGGATTTCGACGGTCATCCCGCTCCGGCGTGGGCGGCGGGCCTGCGGCCGGGCGACACGATTCTCGAAGTGGACGGCCAGCCGGTGCATCATTTTGCGCCGACCTCCAGCGACAGCGTGACTTGGCGCATTGTCACCAGCACCGGCACGAATATCGCCATCAAATATCTCCGCGACGGCAAAGAGGCGATGGCTTACGCGGTGCCGTTTCACGCGCAGACCAAGTGGTATGAACGTAAGGCCCTGCGCAAAATTCTCATCAATTCCGCCAGCCCGGCGACGATTTACGAAGTGGCAACCAACAGTCCCGCCGCCGTGGCCGGTCTGTTGCCGGGCGATGTCATTATTGCCTTGAATGGCGAAAAAATTTACAGTCCATCCGCTGTGGATTATGCGCAGGAGCTGATGAGCAACACCGTCGTGAAGCCGCTCACACTTACGGTGCAACGAGGCAATACGCAATTCGCCCGCAGTCTGCTCGCGGTAAAACCGCTATCGCCGACGAACGCGACGCCGCTGCTCGGCATCATGGCGTGGCAGGGCGACACCAACACCACACTTCTGCATCCGAGTCCGCTCTCGCAAATTCAGGCCAGCGCCGGGCAGATCGCCAGCACGTTCGGCGCGCTGTTTTCGCACAAGGGAGAGATCGGCGTCCAGCAGCTCGGCGGCGCGGTAATGATCATTCGTGTTTACAGCAATCTGTTTGAAAGCGACGACGGCTGGCGGCGCGTGCTGTGGTTCAGCGTCATTCTCAACGTGAATCTTGCGTTGCTGAACATGCTGCCGTTGCCGGTGCTCGACGGCGGCCACATCACCTTGTCACTCATCGAAGCCATCCGCCGTCGGCCGGTCAGTGCTAAATTGCTGAACAGTATCCAAAGTGGATTCGCCGCGTTGCTCATCGGCTTCATGGTTTACATCGCGTTCTTCGACACTGGCGATTGGCTGCGCAGTGCGCGGGCCGACCGCGAACAGCCTGTCATCTTTGCGCCGGTCAAATAATTTTATATGCGCTACTGCGAATCGCCCTTTTTACATCGCCGCCGTCAGACTCGTGAGATTGTCATCGGTGATCCTGCGAACGGCGGATTCGTGATGGGCGGGGATCATCCGGTCGTGAAACAGTCCATGTTGACGTGTGACACGATGGACACTGCGCTGTCGGTGAAGCAGACGCTGGAACTCGTCGCGGTCGGCTGCCAGCTTGTGCGTATCACCGCGCCGACCGTTAAAGACGCGGCGAACTTGCAGAACATCGTCGCCGAACTGCGCCGGCAGGGCTGCAATGTCCCGATTGTCGCCGACATCCATTTCAAGCCCGAAGCCGCGATGGAAGCCGTGAAATGGGTTGAAGTCGTTCGCGTGAATCCGGGCAACTACGCCGACACCAAAAAATTCGCCATCAAGGAATACGACGACGAGCAATACACGGCGGAGTTGAAGCGCATCGAGGAAAAGTTTGCGCCGCTCGTCATCGAGGCCAAGATACTCAAGCGGTGCCTGCGCATCGGCACGAACCACGGTTCGTTGAGCGACCGCATCATGAACCGCTACGGCGATACGCCGCTCGGCATGGTTGAGAGCGCGCTGGAATTCGCCCGCATCTGTCGCCAGCACGATTTTCACAATTTCAAGTTCTCGATGAAGTCGAGCAACCCGAAGGTGATGATTGAATGTTATCGCCTGCTGGTCGCGCGGTTTTTCGAACTCGGTGCGGATTGGAATTATCCGATCCACCTCGGGGTCACCGAAGCCGGCGAAGGTGAGGACGGCCGCATCAAATCCGCCATCGGCATCGGCTCGCTTTTATGCGACGGCCTTGGCGATACGATCCGCGTTTCGCTCACCGAAGATTCGCCGCGTGAAATTGAAGTCTGCACGGACCTGCTCGCGCAAATTCCGATTCTTTCCGTAGCAGCGGACGTGAGTCCGCTCAATTCAGATCAGAGCCGACTCACGTCGGCTGCTACCAGTGGAGAATTTCCCTTCGACCCGTTCCATTTTGAGAAGCGCTCGACGCCGGAAATTGAGCTGAACGAAAACATCAAGTGCGGCGGCGAACAGCTCATTCGCGTCGTCGTCACCCGCGCCACGTTTGACAAAGTCGCGCCGAAAATCCGGCCGAAAGACGACGTGAAACCGGAAGCGGTTTACGAAGACTTGAATATTTTTGAAATTGATCCGACGGCAGATTTCGAAATCAATTGTGCGACTCAATTAGTCACAGTGAAGGACGGCGTGAAACTACCGGCCATCACCGCGTTCCGGTTGCTCGCGTTAAAATTAAAAAAGCTCGGCCGCAACAATCCGATTTTGCTCAAGGATTGCATCCATTTTGAAGCCGAGCCACTGGAGCCGAAGATCGCTTTGCTCCGCGCCTCGGTGGTGATCGGATCGCTGCTGGCGGACGGCATTGGCGACGCGATTTTGGTTCGCGGCGAAGCGGGCGGCGGACAGAGCCTTCGACTCGCTTATAATATTTTGCAGGCCGCCGGTTGCCGCAGTTTCAAGACGGATTACGTCGCGTGTCCGAGCTGCGGCCGGACGCTGTTCAATTTGCAGACTGTCACCGCGCGCATCAAAGCGCGGACCGAGCATCTCAAGGGCGTGAAGATCGCCATCATGGGCTGCATCGTCAATGGGCCGGGCGAAATGGCCGACGCCGATTTCGGCTACGTCGGCGGCGCGCCGAACAAAATTAATCTTTACGTCGGCAAGACGCCGATCAAATTCAACATCCCCGAAGCGGAAGCCGTGGAACGGTTGGTGGACCTCATCAAGGAACACAACAAGTGGGTGGAACCGGAAATGGCCGAAGTTGCGGCAGCTTGAAACCGTGCTGGGTTTGATTCAATAATGGAACCGGCTGACTGGCATGTAAACAAAAGCTAAGCCGGCGATGACCGCCAGCGTCACGCCAGCGCCGAGATAAATCAGGAACGAATTCAGCAGCAGGAACAGAACTCGAATGGTTTTGGTCATCTCCCGATGGATGCAACTGCCGTAAAGAATGGTGAAGGTGAGCGTCAACGGCACGAGGGTATAAACCAGCATTTTGGCCCAGTAAAACGGGATCCGGTTTAACGCCGCTGATCCAAACGCAAACAAACAGACCTGACAGCCCAGACAAACGAGCGTGGCGACAATTTCCATCTGCTGCGCTGGGGACTGGACTTCATTGCATTGATCGCTCTGGTTCATAAGAATCAATCTGTCCGAACAACCGAACCTTCACGCCTTCGCCAAACAATGTCAAATGCAAAGGCTGCCGTGCAAAAGGTGCTCGGCAGGTGTTAACAACATTGCAACTTCAAATGGTCAGCGCGCAATCCATTTTACACGCCGCCCGGGCATTGTATAATGTCCGTCTGTGAATTCGCAAAAGCGTCAACGCGTGGTCTGCGGCATGAGCGGAGGAGTGGATTCCTCGGCCACGGCGGCGCTTTTGATCGAACAAGGTTTTGACGTCGTCGGCATCACGCTCAAGCTCTGGCCGCAGGATTGCGTGAATCGCGCGGAGGACAAATGCTGCGGCCCGCAGGCCGTCACCGACGCGCGCTCCGTGTGCGACAAATTGGGCGTGCCGTATTATCTCGTGGACGAATCGGCGGAATTTCAGAAACACGTCATCCAATATTTTGCCGACGAATACAAGGCCGGCCGCACGCCGAATCCGTGCGTGATGTGCAATCAGAATTTAAAATTCGGCCGGCTGATTGACCGTGCCGACCAGCTTGGCGCGGATTTCATCGCCACCGGCCATTTTGCGCGGATTGATCGTAGCAGCGAACGTGAGTTCGCTCTGTTTAAAAATCAGAGCCGACTCACGTCGGCTGCCACACGATATTTATTGAAACGCGGCCGTGATCTGAAGAAGGATCAAAGTTATTTTCTGTTCTCGCTCCGGCAGGATCAGCTCGCGCGGATTTTGTTTCCGCTCGGCGAAAAGACTAAGAGCGACACGCGCGAGGTGGCCCGACAATGCCAGCTCAAGACCGCCGACAAGGAGGAGAGCATGGAAATCTGTTTCGTGCCGGACAACAATTACGGCGGCTTTCTCCAGTCGGCCAACCTCGTGCAAAAGCATCGCGGCGACATCGTGGATTTGCACGGCCACGTTCTCGGCCAGCACGACGGCATCGAGTTTTACACCATCGGTCAGCGCAAAGGTCTGGGCATCACCACGCCCAAGCCGGTTTACGTCGTGGAGCTGGATGTGGAAAACAATCGCGTCGTCGTCGGTGACGATTCCGCGCTGGACCGCGACGAATTCATCGCCGACCGCTGCAATTGGCATCCGTTTGAACAATTAACGGAATCCATCGAAGTGGTGGCGAAAATCCGTTACAACCATCCCGGCGCGGCGGCGACCGTGACGCCGCTGGAAAATAACCGGGTCAAAGTGAAATTGCACACGTCGCAGCGCGCCATCACGCCCGGCCAGGCGGCAGTGTTTTATCAGGACGATCTGGTGCTCGGTGGCGGATGGATCATGCGGTAAGTCGCCCACCCGTTGGGCGAAAGGCCCATTCTCCTTGGCATTTTTTAAAATTTTAAGGCCGGACACCCTGAATCCCCTGTCCAGCTACCTATAATACGGAGGCCAAAACGGAATCTTTCAAATTATTTTAATAATTTTTTGCCTTGAACCAAATCAAGCGGAAAACAACCTGTTTACCGAGCGTTGCCGATTTCTGCGGCCAAATCTTCCACGATCCAATTGGTGCGGGCAGACTGAAGTTTGTCTGCCGCCGCGCCGTGCTGCCAGACGGCATAGTGCAGCGTTTTTCCGACCTCCGCCGCCAGCGCCGGTTGCGCGAGCAGGCCGGCGATGAAGCCCGCCAGCAAATCGCCGCTGCCGCCCTGCGCGAGATGCGGGTTGCCGGACGAATTCACAAAAATTTCACCGTCCGCTTGGCCGATCAAAGTTTGATGGCCTTTCAACACCACCCAGCAGTTGCCGAATTTTTTGGACAAGTCGCGCACCGCCTTCACGCGGTCGGCCTGGATTTTTTGCGCGCTGGAATTGAGCAGCGTCGCCGCCTCGCCCGGATGCGGCGTGATGACGCGGATGAATTTTTTGTTGAAACCGCCGGCCTCCAAAAACGCCAGCGCGGAGGCGTCCACGACGAGCGGACAAGCGTCGCTCCGCCACCAGTGGCGCACGGTGCGGCGCAATTCATCCGGCTGTTCCGGCGCGGCGAGTCCCGGCCCGACCAGCAGTGCGCTGATCGAGGTGGGCAAAACCATGTCCGGCCGCCAGAAGTTGACCATGGCGGCCGCCAATTGTGAGGCGACGGGCAAAATCGCATCCGCCTGTGTCAGCACGGTCACCAGTCCGGCTTGGGCGCGTTGTGCGCCGCGCGCGGCCAGCGCCGCCGCCCCGTGAAACCCCAGGCTGCCAGCGACGATCACGGCATGGCCGAACGTGCCTTTGTGGCCGGCCATCGGACGAGCGGGCGGAAAATTTTGAAAATCTTCCGGCAGCGTCCAATTTAATTCTGTTTGAAGCGGGCAGGGAATCAAACCCACGTCGTCCGCCACTTCAATCCGCCCGGTGAACGGCCACGCGGCGGGCGCGAGCAGTCCGATTTTGGGTGCGCCGACGGTGAGCGTGAGTGCCGCTTCAATCACCGCGCCGAAATTTTCGCCGGTGTCGGCGTTCAGGCCCGACGGCAAATCCACGGCCAGCACGGGAATTTGGGAACCGTTGACGGCGGCAATAATTTTTTGCCACGCATCGGAAAGCGGCCGATTCAAACCGACGCCAAACAATCCGTCCACGATGAGCGCCGGTTTTTTGGCGAGCGCCATTTCAAGTTGAAGTAGGTCGCTTTCCGGCAGAAATATTTCCAGGATCTTGGCCTCGCGACCGTCCAGGGCTTTGGCGGCGGCACGGGCGTCATCACCGTTGTGGCCTTTGCCGACGAGAAAAAGAATCGTGCCGCCGGCGCGCGTGAGTTTCCGGGCGCGGCGGGCGAGGCGCTTG
Organism: uncultured Verrucomicrobia subdivision 3 bacterium; assembly: GCA_903884535.1. Taxonomy (GTDB): domain Bacteria; phylum Verrucomicrobiota; class Verrucomicrobiia; order Limisphaerales; family UBA11358; genus UBA11358. The sequence continues at coordinate 12,228 of CAISEZ010000108.1, read as the reverse complement.
CCGACGTGGCGGATGACTTCATCCTCCGTCTGGCCGGTGGCCCAGGTCGCGGCTTCCCATTCGCGCATCTGGGCAGTTGTGATGACCGGAACTGGCATGGCCCGCAGCGTGGCAGGAATTTTGCCCCGGCGAAAGCGGAATGTGGCGCGGGGAACCGTCGGCGTTTTTTTTATTTATTGAAAGCGGCGTTTTCGCCAGCCAGCAGTTTTCGCTTCCATTCCAAGCCGCCGGAGAAACCGCCGAGCCGTCCATTCGCCGCCAGCACGCGATGGCACGGGATCAAAACGGGAGTGGGATTTGCGCCGCACGCGCCGCCCACGGCCCGCACGGCCTTGGGCTTGCGGATGAGCCGGGCGATGTCGCCGTAGCTTTTGGTTTGGCCGGCGGAAATTTTTTGCAGTTCGCGCCAGACGGATTGCTGAAATTCGGTTCCCTCCGCCAAATCGCATGGCGGAAACTTTTTTGGCGTCCTGCCGGCCAAAATGCTTTTCAAAGCGGACTCGGTCGCGCGATGCCAGCCGAGGATGTTTGCAGGAATATCTTTCGGATTCGCGGTTCTTGAGGATGTCCGCCCTGCCGGAAAATTCAATCCGGCCAGGCCTTTTGCAGAATAATAGGCGCGGAAAACTCCGTCCGCCGTCGCGACCGAAAGCGCGCAAATGATTTCCCGTGCCCGGATCAATTTCCTCATAAAAATTTACCGGTGGCTGCGCAGAAAAAATGGCAGCAGGCCCAGCAGGACAACGACGATGACGATGACCAGCGCAATGAAGCGATTGCGTGCCACGCGTTTTTCGTAGCGCAGCGGGCGGAGGCCGTGGACGCCGCCGGCGGCCAGATAATTCACCAGGCGCGGATTGGTGGTGGTCGGCCCGCGGAGGTGGTTGCGGATGCGGTTGAAGAGCGCTGGCAGATCATATTTGCGCACGCCCAGTTCGTTGAAATGTTCCGCCGACTCAGCGTCCGTCCGCGCGGTGGCCGGCGCGTGTTTGATCTCTTCAAAAACCGGCTCGCGCACCACGGGTGCCGGCGGCGCGGTTTTTTCGGCGGGCCGGGCAGGGGGCTCGCCGGCCGGCGCGGTGGACGAGCGAAACTTGGGTGCCGGGGCGCGCGACAATTGCGAATCGAGCTGCTTGATTTCCGCCTCCAGCGCGGCGATCTCGTCGTTGAGCGCGCGGGCCTTCTCGGAAATGGGATCCGTTTTTTTCTTCAGCAGCGCCATAATTTCAATGACGCAGCAGGACGGCGACGAAAATTCCCAGCGCGGCGAGCGCCACCAGCAGCAGCGGCCAGGTCATCGCCAGACCGATTTTGCAAAGTTGCCCGAAGCTAAGTTCCGCGAGCGAAGGTCCGGTGGTCGGCGCGGCGGAATTTTTTTCGGAAACCGTGGCGGGCTTGTTTTCTCCGGCGAGCACCGGCAATTTGAGCCGCGCGGAATTCCATTCCATCCGCGCATTTTCAATCGTCGTCAAACCGCGCGTGAGTTCGATCTGGAAATTTTCCTTCGTCCACGTTTCGTCGTGGATCGTCTGCACCTTGGCCAACGCCTCGCGAAAATCTGACGCGGTCTTGGCCATCTGTTCGGCGTCGCGCCGGGCGCTGAATTCGGCCTCGTCGAGCAGGCCGAGGCCGCGCGTGAGCTGCTGGAGGATTTCCTGGCGGCCGGTTTGAAATTCGGTCTGGCGGCGGCGCAGTTCCTCGAGCGACGAACGCTCGCGCTCCAGTTCTTCCTGGGCACGTTTCAGCGCGACGAGTTTTTGCTGCGCATCCACCACCTTGCGATCCACATCATCGCGCGTCGGCGCGCGGAAGGGATCGTTCGCCGCCGGCGTTTTTTGCGTCGTGAAATCGGTGTCAATAAATTCGGTGGAATCGTATTCGCCAGCCATGCCGCGATTCTACCGGCGGGCGGAAAAGTGTAAAGCGGCTTTGCGCTTGTCATCCCGGCGGCAATCGCGCAGAAATGGCGGCATGATTGAACTGATTCAATTCCCCTGGAGCAATTTTTGCATTGTGGCGCGGCGGATTCTGGAATTTTCCGGGGCGCGCTTCAAAATCATCAATATCCCCAGCGGCGACCGTTCGCTCGTCTGGAAATTGACGCAGGAAAAATATTACGCCGTGCCCGTTGTCAAGGACGGCGCAAAGGTCGTCTTTGAATCCGGCGACGACACGCAGGACATCGCCAAATTTCTCGACGCCAAATTTAAACTCAATTTGTTTCCCGCCGAGCGCGAAGGTGAGCAAGCCATCCTCTGGCGCTATTTTGAACACGACCTTGAGGCCGTCAGCTTCAGGCTGAACGACCTTTACTGGCGCGAGTTTGTGGCCAAGGACGACCAGCTCTCGTTCGTGCGCCACAAGGAGCGCAAGTTCGGTCGCGGCTGCCTGGACGAGTGGCGCACGCAGCAACAAGATTTGCTCCGCCAGCTTGAACAAAAACTCCAGCCGTGCGAATTGATGCTCGCGCATGCGGAATTTCTGCTCGGCGAACGGCCGTTGTTCGTGGATTTTGAACTGTTCGGCATGGTGGAAAATTTTCTTTATTCCGGCCATTACCGGCTGCCGAAAACACAGCCGCACCTGCGCGCCTGGCATCGTCGGATGAAGACGATCCGCGTCGCGCGCTGAAAAGGAAATTCGACGAATCGTCGCTGCCATGGCAGGATGCCGGAAATGCCTTCGCCCGCCATAACGGAACTGCACGTCAGCGGGATGACCTGCAACAACTGCGCCCGCAAAGTCACCGAAGCGGCGCAGAAAATCCCCGGCGTTCACAGCGTTTCCGTCAGCGTCGCCGCGGAACATGCGAGCGTGCGCTGGAAGGTTGCCGCTGAAAAGAACCTCAGCGCGATTCTCACCGCCATCTCGCAAGCAGGGTTCAGCGCCAAAGAAATCTCCGCCGATTCCAAAATCACCGCCGCCTCCCAGCAAAGCCACTGGCAGTGGACATTGATCGTCGGCCTCGCGGTCACGGCCAGTTTGATGATCGGCGAGTGGATTTTTGGCCTCGCGATGACTCCGTGGTTTCAGTGGTTCGCCTTCGCGCTCGCGCTTGTGGTTCAAGTTTACTGCGGCGCGCAGTTTTACTCCGGCGCGTGGCGGCAAATCTGGGTTGGCCAATCCAACATGGATACGCTCGTCGCGCTCGGTTCCACCACCGCGTTTGGCTACAGCACGTGGGCGTTGTTCAGCGGCGCGGGCGGACACGTCTATTTCATGGAGGCCGCCGCGATCATTTCGCTCATCAGCTTTGGTCATTGGATCGAAGCGCGCGTCAGCGACAAAGCCAGCGGCGCGTTGAAATCATTGCTCAATCTTGCGCCCCAAACGGCGCGACGCATCCAAGGCGCCGCGCCGACTCCGGCAAAAAGTTTTGATCTTCGCAGTTTCAAACCCATCGCTGCGGCTCAAGCCATCGAGGTTGAAGTCCCTGTTTCTGATTTAAAAATTGGCGATCGCATCGCACTGCGTCCGGGAGACCGTGTGCCGGTCGATGGCCTGGTCGTCGAAGGCGAATCAGCCGTGGACGAAGCCATGCTCACCGGCGAATCCATTCCGGCCGACAAAAAATCCGGCGGCGAATTGTTCGCCGGCACCGTGAATCTTAATGGTCGCCTCGTCATGCGTGTCACCGCCACCGGTGAAGCCACCGCGCTTGCACACATCATTGCCGCCGTGCAGCGCGCCCAGACCAGCCGCGCGGATATCCAACGTCTCGGCGATCGCATCAGCAATGTGTTTGTGCCCATCGTCGTCACCATCGCGCTGACGGCCGGATTGTGGTGGGGCCTCGCGCCGATCTCGGCAAACCATGTTCACGACTGGCTCGCATCATTTCTCTGGCACGCGCACGCGCCGGCGGGAGCGGCGGCTGGATTCATCATCGCGGCGGCGGTTTTAATCATCGCCTGCCCCTGCGCGATGGGCTTGGCCACGCCCGCTGCCATCATGGCCAGTGCGAACGCCGCCGCGCGTCGCGGGATTTTGATCCGCGACGGCGTCGCGCTGGAAAAAGCCGGCGAAGTGACGGCTGTGATCTTCGACAAGACTGGCACGCTGACGATAGGCAAACCGGAAGTGGCGGCAGAAATCGAATTCCGAATTCCGAATTCCGAACTCCGAATTTCATCGGCTGCGTTGGCGCGCAACTCCACCCATCCCATCAGCCAGGCGATTGCCACGATTTCAGCGGAGACAATTGAACTGACGGATTGGAAGGAAATTCGCGGAGCCGGCGTGGCGGCAAAAACGAAGACGGCCAATGGCAGATGGAAGTTGGCGCGATTGGGTTCGCTGAGTTGGCTCAAAGAATCCGACGTGCCATTGGCAGCGGGCGAAAAATTTATTGCCGAATGGTCCCAGCAAGGTGCCACGCTGGTGGGACTCGCCGTGGAAAACAATCTGCTCGGTTTGTTCGCGGTGCGCGATGCCCTGAAATCAAACGCGGCGAAAGTGGTTGAGCAACTTCAGCGGCAGGGCCTGAAAACGTATTTGCTCACCGGCGACAATGCTTTGACCGCCGCAAGCATCGCCAAGCAAGTCGGCATCGCGCCGGAAAATGTTTTCGCCGAAGTGCGACCGGAGCAGAAGGCGGAGTTCGTAAAAAAACTTCAGGCGGCGGGCGAGCGCGTGGCGTTTGTCGGCGACGGCATCAACGACGCGCCGGCGCTCACGCAGGCCGACCTCGGCATCGCGGTGAGCCGCGCGAGCGACGTGGCGCGCGAGGCGGCGGACATCATCCTGCTGAAATCGGAAATCGAGGCCGTGCCGGAGGCGCTGGGGCTGGCGCGGGCGACGTTGCGGACGATCAAACAGAATTTGTTCTGGGCGTTTTTTTACAACGCGCTGGGCGTGCCGCTGGCGGCGATGGGTTTTATCAGCCCGATTTTCTGCGCGGCGGCGATGGGCGTTTCCGATCTGGTCGTCATCGGCAACGCGCTGCGGCTGCTGCGCTGGCGGCAAAAGTAATTTCGTTGTTCAACCAAGGATGGTTCATTTATTCTTCGCAGCGAATGAACCTGTGGCTTGCCGCATTTGTTTCGTTGCTCTGGGCGCTGGCTGGCAGCGGACTGGGCTGGTGGTTTTCGCGGCGGCGCAGCCCGTATTGGATGGCCGGCTATTTCATTCCGGTCGTTTTGATTTTTATTTTCATCGTGGCGTTTTATGTGCCGGTCGTATTGTTCACCCCGCCCGTTTTCTGGATGATGATGGGATTGAAGAAATTCGCTGTCTTCGGTTTCATCGCGACGATGGTTTTGACCACGCCACTTTCGCGCCTGGCGAAGCGTCGTGATCGCATGATGGTGGCGCTGTTGATGGCGGCCATCGTTTTTTACATGGCCATCTGGCCGTTTCTGGCCCCGGCAGTTGATCGAAAGCAGTTGGCCCATTTGCAGACAAACATTGATTCAAATGGCGTCTGTCTGCAAACGACCGACTACACCTGCGGGCCGGCTTCGGCAGTCACGGCGTTGCGGAAACTCGGCCTGCCTGCTGACGAAGGACAAATTGCCATTCTGTCCTGCACCAGCTTGCAAGAGGGAACGCCCACCGATTTGCTCGCCGAGGCTCTGCAACGGGAATATGGCAAAGCTGGGCTGAAGGTGAAATGCCGCGTCTTCAAAAACATCTCGGAGTTGAAACAAGCCGGACTGACGCTGGCGGTTATCAAATACGGTTTCATGGTGGATCACTGGGTAACGGTGCTGGAGGTGACGGACTCTGAAGTGGTCGTCGGTGATCCGCTGAATGGGCTTGGCCGGATACCTTACGATGACTTCAGCAAGAAATGGCGTTTTATGGGCATTGTTCTTCAACGAAAAATGTGACCGGGTAACGGTTATTTTCCCGGTGTGAACTTTCGCAGCAAACTGCGCACATGAATTTTTGCCCGTGTGGAACATTGGCCGCGCTGCCGGCGCGCACGATCATTCCGCAAAATCTTCACAGCGGCGACCAGCCGCAATTTTTCGCCCGACATCCCTTGACGCGGGCTTCGATGTTGATTAAGTAAACAGCCCCTATGAGCAAATCCGAGACCCATCATTTTCAGGCGGAGATTCAGCAACTGCTGAACATCGTCATCCATTCGCTTTACACCGACAAAGAAATCTTCGTGCGCGAACTGGTTTCCAACAGCGCCGATGCGTGCGAGAAACTGCGCTTCACTCAATCTTCCGGCCAGCCGGTTTATCAATCAGAAGTCGCGCCCGGCATCACCGTGACCACGGACGACAAGGCGGACACCATCACCATCACCGATACCGGCCTGGGCATGACGCACGGGGAGCTTGTCGAGAATCTCGGCACCATCGCGCACTCCGGCACGAAGGCTTTTCTCAAGCAGATCGCCGAAGAGAAGAAACCGGACGTCGGTTTGATCGGCCAGTTCGGCGTGGGTTTTTATTCGGCGTTCATGGTTGCCAAGAAAGTCACTGTCTTGAGCCGCGCCTTCGCGCCGGATGAAACCGGCTGGCAGTGGACCAGCGAAGGCATGGGCGGTTACGAACTCGCGCCCGCCGCCGATCTGCCGCGCGGCACCAAGATCACGCTCGAACTCAAAGATGACGCGAAAGACTTCGCCAAGGAGAGCACCATCGAGCGGATCATCCATCGCTATTCGAGCTTCGTGCCGTTTCCGATTGAACTGAACGGCAAGCGGCTCAACACCGTGCAAGCCATCTGGGCGCGCAGCAAAAACGAAATCAAGGAAGATGAATACAATGAGTTTTACACGTTCGTCGGCCACGACCACGACCAACCGCTGTTCCGCCTGCATTTCTCGGCGGACGCGCCGCTGGCGATCCAGGCGCTGCTGTTCGTGCCGCAGCGGAATTTTGAAACCCTCGGCATGGGCCGCATTGATTCCGAGGTGAATCTGTATTGCCGGAAAATTCTCATCCAGGCGAAGGCCAAAGGCCTTTTTCCCGAATGGCTGCGCTTTCTCAAAGGCGTGGTGGACAGCGAAGATCTGCCGCTCAACATCTCGCGCGAGACGATGCAGGACACCACGCTCATGCAGAAGTTGAACAAGGTGCTGACGAGCCGCTTCCTGAAATTCCTCGAGGAGCAGTCCGAGAAGGAAGCCGACGCCTACGGGAAATTTTACCATGAATATCAGCGCTTTCTCAAGGAGGGCGTCGTCACCGATTTCACGCACAAGGAGGCGCTCGGCAAGCTGCTGCGCTTCGAATCCTCGTCGCTCGACAAGGGCAAGCTCACGTCGCTGGCGGATTATGTGCAGCGCATGTCCGGCGGGCAGAAGGAAATTTATTGTCTGCTCGCGGCGAACCGCGAGTCGGCGGAGGCCAGTCCGTATTTCGAAGTGTTCCGCGAACGCAAGTTCGAGGTGCTGTTCCTCTACGACGCGTGGGATGAGTTCGTGATGGAGCATCTCCATACCTTCGACGGCAAGCCGCTCAAGCTCGCCGAAAAGGCGGAGTTGAATCTTAGCGCCAAAAAAGAAAATGCCTTGTCCGAAGAAGCTTCGAAGTCGCTCGCGCATTGGCTCAAGGAAACGCTCGGCGACAAGGTCAACGAAGTCCGCGCCTCGCAACGGCTCGTGGAAAGTCCCGCCGTCGTCGTGGACGCCGACAAGTTCATGACCGCGAACATGCGCCACATCATGAAAGCCATGAAGCAGGATGGTCCCGAACTGCCCGCCGCCAGGCACGATCTGGAAATCAATCCCGCGCACCCGATCATGGCCAGGCTCGACGCGATGCGGCAGAAGGACGCCGCGCTCGCCGGCAGTGTCGCGGAACAAATCCTCGACAACGCCCGCGTCGCCGCCGGCTTGCTCGAAGATCCGCGGGCGATGTTGACCCGCTTGAACCAGTTGCTCGAAAAAGTGCTGACTAAAGATTAAACGGCCGATCAAACAAAACCTGTTCCAGGCGTTTTTTTACAACGCGCTGCCACTGCCGCGCTGGCGGCCAAAGTGACTTCACTTTCACCGGGCAGACTCAGATAACACAGAATTGACGCGCCGCCAATACCGGCACTTAAAATGTTTTCAGGCGGCTTAACTGGCGCATGGACATGACGGGGCGGTTCTGCAACCGTTGCCTTCCGAATTTATTATGAATAAAAAGATTGTCGCGGCGGCGTGGCTTTTTGCGGCTGCGTTTTCAACGCCAGCTCAAAAGCCGCCCACCGATTTCGTGAATCCCTTTTTGGGGACGGCGCCGCTGACCAATCCGGCGGACATCGGGTTCACGCCGCCGTGGCGGGTGTGGGCGGGTTTGACTTTTCCCGGCGCGTCGCTGCCCAACGCCATGGTTCAGCTGAGTCCGATCACCAAATTCGGGAGCGGGGCCGGCTATGAATACGAGAATTCCGTGATCCACGGTTTTGCCCATTCGAACAAGGGGCACTGGAATTTATGCAACATCCCAGTTTTGCCCGTGACCGGCGAGGTCAATCCCGACGATTTCGGTTCGACGTTCAACCATAAAAACGAATCGGCGCATCCCGGCTATTATCAGGTTTACCTGGAGCGGTATGGCATCAATGCTGAACTGACGACGACCTTGCGCTGCGGGTATCACCGATACACTTGTCAAAACGGCCACAGCCAAAAGCTGGTGGTGAACCTCGGGGTATCGAATGAAAAAGTGAGGGATTGGGTGATCCGACCGGAGGGCGATCATGCGTTTAAGGGCTTTCAATCCACACGCGAACAGGTTTTCTTCTACGCAACCGCCAATCATAAAATCAAAACCATCAAAATGCTGGACGGCAAGGACGACAACCTGCCGCTCGTGGATTTTGAGGACGCCACCAATGCCTTGGAAATAAAGATCGGCCTTTCCTTCGTCAGCGTGGAGAATGCAAAGCTGAACCTCGAAAAGGAACTGGCCGGGAAAAGTTTTGATGACGTGAAAGGTGAAGCGGCCGCGACGTGGGAAAAATTATTGTCCAAGATCGAAGTGTCCGGCGGCACGCAACGGCAAAAAGAACTGTTCTATTCCTGTTTATACCGGTCATTTCTCTGGCCCGCCTTGCGGAGCGATGTGAACGGAGACTTTCTTGATGAAAAGGGAAAAGTTGTCCGCAACAATTTTCAGTATTACACCATTCCGTCCTTGTGGGACGACTATCGGAACAAACTGGTTCTGCTGGAATTGTTGTCGCCGCAGGTGGCCGTGGATGTCATCCGTTCGCTCATTGACCGGGGTGAGAAAACGGGTTTCATCCTGACGTTTTTTCACGGTGACCATGCCGCGCCATTTATTGCGGGGGCGTATTTGCGCGGTCTGCGCGGCTTTGACGTCAACAGCGCCTACCATCTGCTGCTAAGAAATGCCACGGTGGAAGGCGGGCCGCGGCCTTTCATCACGGAATACGCCAGCAAGGGTTACGTCTCCACGCCCGACATTAAAGATCCCCAGGTTGAAACGAAAGCGAAGGCGGGCGTGACCAAGACCCTCGAATATGCCTATGACGATTACGCGGTGGCCTTGCTGGCCAAAGAACTGAAAGACGAAACCAATTACACCATGCTGATGGCGCGGTCGCACAATTACACGAACGTGTTTGATCCATCCACGGGATTGATGCGGGGCCGGCTGACGAACGGGGCGTGGGTGGAAAATTTCAACCCGCAATTTCCCTACTACGAATACATGTATCGGGAGGCAAACGCGTGGCAATCCTCCTTCTTCGCGCCGCACGATACGCAGGGGCTGATCCAGCTTTACAAGAGCAAAAGCGATTTTGAAAAACAGGTGGACCGGCTTTTTACAATTCCCTGGAACACGAATTACATTGCCATGAACATCAATTGTTTCATCGGGCAATACTGCCACGGCAATCAACCGGATCATGGCTTCCCATACCTCTACTATTTCGTCGGCAAGCCGGAAAAGTCCCAGGCGATTTTGGACACCATCATGGACCGTTTCTACGGCATGGGTGAGAATGGCCTCGCTTTGTGCGGCATGGATGACTGCGGCGAAATGTCGTCCTGGTATGTGTTTAATGCCATTGGCTTCTATCCGTATTCGCCGGCTGATCCCAATTACATTGTTTCAGTGCCGCTGTTTGACAAGGTGAACATAAAATTGGGTGACAATAAAACCCTTACCATCCTTAAAAAGAATGCGGGCAGAAAGATAACCGACATCTCCTGGGACAATCGCAAGCTTGATGGCTATTTCATAACTCATGATGAAATAATACAGGGCAAGCAATTGATCATCACCACCAAATAGTTCTTCGGCGGTGAATCTGAATCGTCTGGAAATTGGAAAAAAGCGCGCATTTTGCGATGGAAAAGCAGCCGGGACCAGGATTGCGCTTGAACTCATGTGAAATGAATAATTCATTTTCACCGCCCGCAATTTCGTTATCCTTGCGCACATGAATTTATTGCCGTTTGGAAAACTGGCGGCGCACCGGCCGCGCACGTTCGTTCCGCAAGACCTCAACCTCGGCGACTGGCCGCAGATTGCGCCGCTGTTCGACCAGTTGGAGCGGCGAGCCGCCGCAGCCAATAGTGCTGCTGCGTTGGAACGCTGGCTGCTCGATTGGAGTGAACTCAACGCCGCGCTTGACGAGGAGGCGGCGCGCCGTTACATCGCCATGACGTGCCATACGGACAACGCGGACGCGGAGAAGGCGTATCTGCATTTCGTCGAACACGTCGAGCCGCAACTCAAGCCACGCCAGTTCGCGCTGGAGAAAATTTATGTGGCGCATCCGTCGCGCGCGGAATTGCTTGAAATTGTAGCGGCAGGCATCCTGCCTGCCGTAGAGCCGGGCTTCCAGCCCGGCGGAAAAAGCTCCACCAACGCCACAAGCTTGGAAAAATCCCAAGCCTCCATTCCTTCCGTCGCCAGCCCGGGCGGCAGGATGCCGCCCTCTACGGCAGGCAAGATGCCTGCCGCCACATCCACACTCCGTTTCACCGTCTTCGACCGCGATGTGAAGAATCACGTCGAGTTGTTCCGGCCGGAAAACGTGACGCTGGAAACCAAGGAGGCCAAGCTCTCGCAGCAATACCAAAAATTGATCGGCGCACAGACCGTGAATTTTCGCGGCGAGGAAAAGACGCTGGTGCAGATGGGCCGTTATCTCGAAGAGCCGGACCGCGCGCTGCGGCAGGAAGCGTGGGAACTCGTTGCGAAGCGCCGCTTGCAGGACGCGGACAAGTGCGAGGAAATTTTCGACCAGCTCATCCAGCTCCGCACGCAGATCGCCAAGAACGCGGGCTTTGAAAATTATCGCGACTACGCCTTTCGCCAAAAGTGCCGTTTCGACTACACGGCCGCGGACTGCGTGAAATTCCACGATGCCATTGAAAGCGAAATCATGCCGGCCGTCCGCGCCATCCAAGCGGAGCGGAAGCGCGACTTGAAACTGGAGAAGCTGCGTCCGTGGGATCTGGCCGTGGACCCGCAGAACCGCGCGCCGTTAAAACCGTTTGCCGAAGTTGGCGAAATGGTTTCGCGCACCCAGAAAATTTTCAATCATCTCGACGCGGAACTTGCGGCGGGTTTCGAGCAGATGCAAGATTTGAAGCTGCTCGACCTCGACAACCGCAAAGGCAAGGCGCCGGGCGGCTATCAGTCCACTTTGAGCGAGGCGCGCGTGCCGTTCATTTTTATGAACGCCATCGGCCTGCAACGCGACGTGGAGACGATTCTGCACGAGGCCGGCCACGCGTTCCACGCGCAGGCGACGCGCGACGAGGATTTGTATGCGTATCGCGGCGCGCCGATTGAATTTTGCGAAGTCGCCTCGATGGCGATGGAACTTTTGGGCAATGAATTTCTGGAGGAGTTTTATCCGACTGCCGAGGCGAACCGTGCGCGCAAGACGCATCTCGAAGGGATCATCGGATTTTTTCCGTGGATGGCGGTGGTGGACGCGTTTCAGCACTGGATTTACACGCACGCCGGCCATACGCGCGCCGGGCGCAAGGCGGCGTATCTGCAATTGATGGACCGCTTCGGCGGCGACGTGGATTATTCGGGCTACGAAGAAGTCCGCGCGCACTCGTGGCACCGGCAGCTCCACATTTACATCCATCCGTTTTACTATGTCGAATACGGCATCGCGCAGCTCGGCGCGCTGCAGGTCTGGGCGAATTCGCGGCGCGACAAGGTGAAGGCGCTGGCCGACTACAAAAAGGCGCTGGCGCTCGGCGGCTCCCGGCCGTTGCCGGAATTGTTTTCCGCTGCTGGTTGCAAATTTCAATTTGATGCGGCGACCATGAAGCCG
>CAISEZ010000107.1 GCA_903884535.1 uncultured Verrucomicrobia subdivision 3 bacterium | reverse complement strand
GCCGGGCTTTGGCTGATCCTGTGGGACAGCCACCGCGCCACAACCTCGCATTCTTAAACCGCCTTTTCATTTTCGCATTCGCTTTTCAGGTGATTTCGCGCAAAATTGCGCCGGATTCAATCGCTATTGGTTGGCAGTGAACTTAAAAGAATTGATGCGCGCTCAAGTCGCCATTGTTGATGCCAAACCGCTGCCAACCCAAGTTCCCCAATTACCCATGAAAACCAACCCTTCCGCTCAAACTTTCCTGCGCCGCCCGGCCCTCTGGTGCTACTTGATGTGTGCCGCCATCCTCACGCTGGCACCTACCGTGTGGGCAGCAGCTACCTATTCGGAATCTGCCAATTACTCACCGGGGAATTTAAAAACTCAGGCAAATAGTTCGACCGGCAATACTTGGGCAAACGACACCGGGGCACAAATCGTGGCCGGAGGGCTAACATATTCGGGCTTTGGCAATCCGGTGGGCACTCCCTATGGAGTGATTTCTGTTCCGAACAGCGCATCAACAAGCGCGAAAAGCACTTCTCTCACACTGGTCGGATCATCTTCTACGGCGACGCCGCAATATGTTTCATTCCTTCTGAAGGTTAGTGCCAACCCAGGGGCTACTGCGCTGCCTGTGTTCCAGCTATCACTTACTTCTCAACCATCCGCTTCAGATAGCGCAAATGAGTGTTTCACGGTCTACGTCAAGCAGGGAGCTGACACATCTCATTACTATGTGGGCGTTCAAACTGCGGCTGGGACAATAGTTTATGAGTCAGGAACGCATGTTTTTACTGATACTCTTTTAGTGATTGCCAAATATGATTATTCAGCAAAGACGGCTTCGGTGTGGGTTAATCCGTCATCATCTTCTTTCGGTGCTGTAAGTGAAGCGTCTGGGGCGACAACAACAACGGTTGCTAGCGCCGCAATCAAGTGGAAATACTGGAATGTATGGAACAACGTGGCAAGCGGCTCTCCGACATGGACCATTGATAACATTCGGCAGGATACCGCTTGGGCCAATGTCACGCCTGCCGCACCGGCTGCGCCAACGGCTGCTGCGGCCACCAGCGTGAGCACCTCCGGATTCACGGCCAATTGGGCCACGGTCAGTGGGGCAACGGGTTATTACTTGGATGTGGCTACCGACAGTGGCTTCACCTCGCTTGTCTCCGGATATAACAATCTTGATGTCGGAAATGTATTGACCAAAGCGGTGACCGGATTAAGTGCTGCCACGACTTACTATTACCGTGTTCGCGCCTATACGGCAACTTTGTTTGGCGATAGCTCTTCAACGATTATTGCCTATACTGCCCTTACTCCCACTATTGCTTCGCCGACAAAGGCTTCAATTGCATCCACAACGGCTACACTGGGCGCAACAGTTAGTGCTGATGGCGGTGCAAACATCTCTGATTATGGCGTCGTGTGGGCACCAGCGTCCACCACTACGACGCCGACAACGGCAAATAACAAGGTTCAAAAAGGCACAACAGATCCGAGTTTCCCGAGCACCTACACAGTGTCTGCCTCTTCGCTTCCGGCTGGCACTCTCATTTATTACGGCGGCTATGCGCTCAACCCCGCCGGCACGGCTTACTCCACCTATGACTCCTTCTACACGCTCTCGACCGCGCCCAGTTCGCAAGCCGGTTCGTTCAGTGCCGCGGCCGCTTCGAGTTCGAGCATCAATTTGAGCTGGACGGCGGCGTCCGGCAGCCCCAGTGGTTACTTGATTCTCCAAAAAGTAGGTGCCTCTGCGCCAACGGCAACGCCGGCCAATGCCACTGCTTATACCGTTGGTTCCACAATAGGATCGGATGGCTATGTCGCCGCCCTGATTACCTCCGGTTCCACGCTCTCCACGACCATTTCGAGCCTGTCCGCCAGCAGCCAGTATTCCTACATGATTTATGCATTTGGTTATGATGGATCGCATGCAGCCACCTACAATTATTTGACCACTTCCGCTCCCACCGTGAGTGCGACTACGCAAACCCCTGTGACGCCGCCCAATGCGCCCACCACCTCGGCAGCCACCAGCGTGACTTCCACCGGTTTTTCGGCGAATTGGGCTTCTGGCGGGGGTGGTCCCGTGGGCTATAAATTGGATGTTTCCACCGACCCGGCCTTCGGCTCGTTCTTTTCCGGCTATAACGACCTTGATGTCGCGAATGTGACGACTTATGCCGTGACCGGATTGAATCCTAACACCACTTATTATTACCGGGTGCTGGCTTACAATGCCAACGGTAACAGCAGCTACTCCACGCCAAATATCAGCATGTTGACCGCTCCGGCCGCTCCGACCGTGCAGGCGGCCACCAGCGTGACCCGCTGCGGATTCTCGGCCAATTGGTCGGTTTCTACTGGCGCGACGGGATATTATCTGGACGTCGCCACCGATAGCGGGTTTGCCACACCAGTTTCGGGGTATAACAATGTGAGCGTGGGGAATGTGCTTACCTACGCGGTCAGTGGATTGAATGCAGGGACGCCCTACTATTATCGCGTCCGGGCCATCAACGGAGCGACCAGCCCCGACTCGTCATCCTCCAATCCAACCACCAGTTCCGCGTTGACGGTTTCCTTCAATACGGGTTTGGGCAGTCAGACTATTTGCGCGGGGTCGCCGGTCACCTTCACCGTCACCGCCAGCGGTGGCTCCGGCAGCTATACGTATTCCTGGACGGAAAACGGATCGACCATCGGGGGTGCCACCAGTAGCAGTTATAACAATTCCTCGGTGGCCACCACGGATGCGGGTAGCTATGTCTGCACGGTGAGTGACGGCAGCGGTTGCTCGACGGTCAGTGCCACGGCCACCCTGACGGTGCCGCAAGTGACTTCCAGCGGCACGGGCAGTCAGACAGTGTCCGATGGCGCCACCGCGACGTTCGGTCCAGTGACGGCCAGTGGTGGCACTCTTTCTTATCAGTGGCAGGTGAATAGTGGAAGTAGTTGGGTCAATGTCAGCGGTGCCACTTCTTCGAGTTACACCACTGCCGCGACCACAGCTGCGAACAATGGCTACCAATATCGCTGTCAGGTCACGAGTGGCAGTTGCTCAGTGTTTTATTCCGCCACGGCCACCTTGAGCGTGGCCACGTGGTTTCGGTCACTGGCCACTGGACCTTGGACCACGGCTGGCACCTGGCAGGTATCGGTGGATGGTAACAATGGCTGGCAAACCGCCACAACGGTTCCGACCGCTGCGGACACGGTTGAAATTCAGGCTGGCCACAACATCACAGTCCCTGATCTCAGCAATGGAAATGCGGGTAAGTTGACCATTGATGCAACCGGCACACTAACACTCGGAACAGCTAAAGCAGCCACGGTTACCATCAATGGTGATTTTATTAACAATGGAGTTGTATCAAGCGCCAGTGTTGCCGGGGACACGCTTATTTTTGCTGGAACCACAGCGTGGTCGGGGGCCGGCACCATCAACACCACCAAGGTTTCAATACAAATTAACAGTGGGGCCACGGTGACTTTGGGTGCCAACGCCGCGATATATATCGCCACAGGCGTAGCCACTTGCACAATTAATGGAACTTTAAATACAGAAACCTATTCGTTAACCACATGTAGGACTGTCACCATTGGGGCTACTGCGACCATCGAGACAAAGAACACCACCGGAGTATTTGGCACAGCGTCTACAGGAATTATTTATCCGAGCACCTATTACCCAGTTGTGGCGGCTGGTGTGAGCTACATCTTCGACGGGACTTCGGCCCAGGCCACTGCCGGTATCGGTATCACCGGCGCTTCGACAGCCGTAGCCATTGGCAGCTTAACCATCAATAATTCCGCCGGCGTGACCTTAAGCCAGGCTGACACGGTCAACGGCACGCTTACGCTGACCAGCGGCAAACTGATAACCACCAGTGCGAACTTGCTCACCGTGGCTTCCACCGCTTCCATCAGCGGTGCCAGCAGCAGCAGTTACATTAACGGCCCGCTGGACATCAGCCTCACCACCAGCAGCACGGGCGCCACCTTCCCGGTGGGCGACGCCTCAGTCTATGCTCCGGTCAGTCTCGCCTCGGCCACCGTTACCGCGGGTGGCGACGTGGTGGTCAACACCGTGGCTAACAATAATTCAACCACCCACTTTGGCACCTCCGGCTTGAGTTCTTCTCAGAATGTGAACCGGGATTGGACCATCACCGCCGCCAATGGTTTTGTGGAATCGGCTGGCAGCCTAACTTTGAATTTTGCCGCCGGCGATATTCAGGGTTCCATGAGCACTTCCGCGGATGTATCGAAGAAATACGCCAGTTCTGCCTGGACCATGCCCACGGTGGCCAGCCGCACCGGAACCAGCATCACACTGAGCGGTATTACTGCCTTCGGCGATTTTGTGGTGGGCCAGCAAACGGCAGCCACCATCGCTTCTACCTCTGGGAACAGCCAGAGCGGCACCGTGGCGTCGGCGCTGGCGAACCCATGCGTGGTGACGGTTACAGATGGCAACGGGGATCCGGTGGCGGGAACGAGTGTGACGTTTGCCGTGGGCACAGTGCCCAGTGGTGCCACGGGCGCTTCGGTGAGTGGCACGCAGCCTGCCACGACGGGTGTCAACGGCCAGGCGTCCAGCACGTTAACCTTGGGCACCAAGGCTGGCGCTTACACGGTGACGGCGACTTCGTCCGGTTTGACAGGCAGCCCCATTACCTTCAATGAGACCGGCACGGCGGGCAATGCGACGACCATCGCCAAGTCCTCCGGTGACGCACAAAGCGCGTCGGTGACAACGGCGCTGTCGAATCCGATCAAGGTTTTGGTTACCGATACTTACGGGAATCCGAAATCGGGCGTGAGTGTGACCTTTGCGTTTGGCACGGTGCCCAACGGTGCCTCGGGACAAACTTTGGGCACGGCAAACGCCACGTCGGATGTTAATGGTCTGGCCTCCACGACGGTGACGTTGGGCGCGAAGGCCGGAACGTATCATGTATCGGCGACTTCAGGCTCGCTCAGCGGCAGTCCATTGGATTTCACGGCCACCGGCACGGCGGGCAGTGCGGCGACGATTGCGATCAGCTCGGGCAATGGGCAGAGCGCGACGGTGACCACGACCTTGTCGAGTCCATTGGTGGCACTGGTGACGGATGCCAACGGCAATCCAGTATCAGGCACGAGTGTAACCTTTGCCGTGGGCACCGTGCCCAGCGGCACGACGGGCACCTCCGTGAGCGGCACGCAGCCCGCGACGACGGATGTCAACGGTCAAGCCTCCACGACCTTGACGTTGGGCACCAAGGCGGGGACGTATCATGTGTCGGCGACTTCATCCGGCTTGTCCGGCAGCCCGTTGGATTTCACCGCCACCGGCACGGGGGGTGCCATTGACCATTATTCGGTCACCATTCCCGCCGGCGGTTCCACCGGCGTGTCCTTCCCTGTTACGGTTACCGCGCTGGACACTTATGGCAACACGTCCCCCGACACTGGCACCGTGGTGACGATGAGCAGCCAGAATAACAATGTGCTGTTCGACGGCACCGGGGACGGTTCCTACAACAACAACCAGAAGTCGCTTGCCAGCGGCACGTTCACGATCAATGCGAAGGATAACACAGTGGAAACCACCACCGTGACAGCCACCGACGGGAACAGCAAGACTGGCACGTCCGGCAGCATCAGTATCCTCAGTCAGAAATATTTCATCACGCTGCCCGGCGAGACTTTTGTGAGTGGCACGGGCAACACCAGCACGCCAAACACACAAACGGCCGGCACGGCGTTCACCCTGGAAATCCGGGTGGTGGATGATAACACGAATCTGATCACTGGCTTTAACAACACGGGTGTGGCGCTGACCTACAGCGGTCCGCACAACTCGCCGGGTGCCAATGCTCCGAGCTATACGACCACGGTGGATTTCGTCAATGGTGTGGCCCAAACGCAGACATCGCCCACCCAGGAGTTGCCCGCCACCTTGTATGACGCTGAAACTCAAACCATTTCTGTCACGGACGGAACGATTGCGGGCAAACCCAGTTCGGGCCTGACGGTGAATCCGGCTGCCACTGCCAGTTACCAGGTCAGCGCCGGCACGACGCAGACGGCGGGTGTTTCCTTCCCAGTCACCCTGGACGCGCTCGATACCTATGGCAACACGAATACGCTGGATAGCACCACCTCCGTGACCTTGAGCGGCGGTGCGGCCACCTATGATGTAAATCCGCAAACGCTGACGTCGGGCCAGTTCACCGTCAACGCCACTGACAATACGGCGGAAAGCCTGACCATTCATGCAACGGATGGCACCCATACCGGCAATTCAGCCAGCATTACGGCAAATCCGAACACGGTGAGCGCAAGCGTCTCGACGGTAGCGGCTGGGAGCGGGAGTGTGACGACGGATGGCGGCGCGGCCACCACCATCACGATCACATTGAAAGATGTCTATGGTAATCCGGTGTCGGGTAAGACGGTGACATTGGCTCAGGCGTTGTCGGGCGGCGGCACGTCACATGCGAGCATTGGCGCGGCCTCCGGGCTTTCGAGTGGTTCCGGTGTGGTGACCTTCAATGTGAGCGACACCACGGTTGAGTCGGTTAAGTTTACAGCCACGGATTCATCGGATTCAACGGCCATCACCCAGACGGCAACGGTGGCCTTTACGGCCGGCGCGGTGAGCGTTGGCAACTCGACGGTCTCTGCCGCGAGCGGCAGCGTGACGACAGATGGCGGCGCGACCACCACCATCACGGTCACTTTGAAAGATGCACAGGGCAATCCGATTGCGGGCAAGACGGTGACGTTGGCGCAGACGTTGTCAGGCGGCGGCACTTCGCACGCGAGCATTGGCGCGGCCTCCGGAACTTCGAGCGGTTCAGGTGTGGTGACCTTTAGTGTGGGCGACACGACGGCCGAGTCGGTTAAATTTACGGCTACGGATTCATCGGATTCCAATCTGGCCATCACGCAGACGGCGACGGTAACCTTCACAGCGGGCGCGGCGGTAAACGTTGCTTATGCTTATACATCGGGCGATAACCAGAGTGGCGGCTATTCCACGGCGTTGGCAAGTCCCTGTGTGGTGAAGGTGACAGATGCCAACGGAAACCCGGTCTCGGGAGTGAGCGTGACGTTTGCCGTGGGCACGGTGCCGACGGGCGCGACGGGCACCTCGGTGAGCGGCACGCAGCCTGCGACGACGACGGGCAACGGGCAAGCGTCCACTACACTGACTTTTGGTAACTTGGTCGGCAATTACACGGTGACGGCGACTGCCAGCGGCTTGACTGGCAGTCCGCTTACCTTCACTGAAACAGCCACGGCAAGAACATGGTATTCCAAACCAACAACCATTGCCGTCGCCACAGCGGCTAACTGGACTGACAATACGGCTGGCACCGGTAATCCCGCGCCGGATTTCAATCATTCAGGTGATACGTTCCATTGGCAGAGTGGATCGACGGCTACCGCGGCGACTTTGACGCTGGGTTCGGGTGTCAACCTCGTCGTGGACGGCGGCACGCTGGCCATGGGTAGCAGCGTGTTGACGGTAGGTGGCACGACCACGGTCAATGGCTCCGGAGTTTTGACCGGCTCCGGCGCAAATACCTTTACCGGCGACGTCAATTTCAACAGTTCAGGCGCCTCCACTCTGACCAGTTCGACGACGGTCACTTTCTCAGGCAAACTGACGGTTGGGAATGGGACCGGCGGATCATTGACGTTCGCTGGAAGCACAGTCGGTGTTGCGGGTCTTATGACGGTTAATGCCGGGGCGTCCATTTTGGATACGACTTCTGGTTTCGCGCTTAACCTTGGCGGCGGTCTATACTGTGCCGCGACCGCAGTTCTTGGCAATTTTACAGCAACCAGTGGCACCATCCCGACATATAACTTCACAGGGAGCGGCACCTTTACGCCGCCGACCACGATAACCGGTTCAAAAATTGATTGGACAGTTGGGTCATCGGCTACCTTGACTATGGGTGGCACTTTGGATTATCAACCGACGAGCACATCTACCAGAACTTTCGTTGTTAGTGGAACGATTGATTTCGGCACCAGTGGCTATGTCAGTCAAAACTCTGGCGCTCAAGTGCATCTCACCTTTACTCTAAATGCGGGCGCAACGTTCAAAACTGGTGCCGCCACAGGCGTCAACGGGTGTTTTGGTGCTGGACTTGCCTCTGAAACCTTTACTGCCGGCGCGAATTACGTCTTCTATGGCTCGCAGGCTAACGCAGTCACTGGCGCTGCGCTCACCACGGCTCCCGCCAACGTGACGATCAACAACGTCAATGGTGTCGGCTTAAGTGGTAATCTTACGGTGAGCGGGATACTGGCGCTCCAAAGCGGCGCTCTGTCCATCGGGGCGCACACGCTAACCCTGAATGGCACGGTTTCAACCACCAGCGGAAGCTTGACGGGTAGCTCTACCTCGCTCATCGCGGTTGGGGGATCGAGTGCGGTGACGCTGCCGGCGGTGTCCGGCGGCTTGAACAGCTTGACGGTGAATGACGCCGGCGGGGTGGCAATTAACGGCGCGATTTCACTCGGCGGCACGACTCCAGCACTGGGACTGACTGCCGGCGCGGTCACCGGCGGTGGCAATCTGACCCTGGCCAGTGGCACGACCATCACCCGCGCAGCGGGCAGTTTGACTGGCACGCCGACGTTCAGCGGGCCGGTGAACGTGACTTACAACGGCACTACCTCAATCACGCCCGGTGCGGAACTGCCGACCGATGCTGTCAACTTGAACAATCTGACATTGAATGGTTCCGGCCTGATCGTAAATCTGGCAAATGATTTGACCGTAAACGGCACGCCGACGGTGACGGCCGGCACCTTGGCGGTGGGATCTCACACGCTCACCCTGAATACGGCTTCAGGAAGTTTGACTACGGCTATTGCCGGGATGACCTTTACCAGCAGTTCTAGTCTGACTGTGGGTGGTGGAAATACCGCCACATTGCCTGCCACCGCAATGAGCCTGAATAACCTAACCCTGAGCGGGACTTCAACATTGAACTACTTAATGGGAGTTGGTGTTCTGCATGTGTATGGGAACTTAAATGTCGGAGGAAGTGCTACCCTCAGGCAGGCGAGCACCTCGGGAACCTTGACAGTTGATGGTTCAACGACTGTCGGCGGCACGGCTGCAACTATTTCAAAGAGTAGTGCTACGCCGGCGACAACTTTCAATGGCGCGGTCACCATTAACAGCGGTGGTGCTATCGGTGGCACTCCGGCTTCAGCCTGCAGTTGGACACTTGGTAGCGATCTCACCATTAATGGTGGCTCACTGACCGAAAACAATTTGGGCGGCACACCTTCAGTCGGCGGTGGATCTGGTGCAATGACCTGTTCTGGCAACTTCACCCTCGAAAATGGCGGGACTTACTATCCGGGCACGGGGGTCCAACTCTTCAACGGAACCGGTAGCAAGACTTTGACTGGAACAATGACTATTCCGACTGCAGAATTCCAAGGCAATTACCAGATTGTCAACGGGCTGACAATTAATACAGGACTGACGTTGACCAGCGGTAATGTCACCAGTGCCGGCAATATCACGCTGGCCAATGGTGCGACGATTACTCGTGCCACGGGCACCTTGGATGCCGCTCCGACCTTTGGCACATCTGTGAACGTGACCTACACTGGGTCGACATCTGTGACAACTGGCTTTGAAATTCCGACCACGGCTTCCGTGTTAGCCAATCTGACGGATAATAATACAGCGACCGCTCCGGCAGTGACGCTGGGCGCGAACACGACGGTGAATGGCGCCTGCAGTGTGGGCGCTGGGGCGTCGCTATCCGTTCCGGCAAACAAGACGTTGGAACTTGGTTCCGCCGGCACTATGACGGTGAATGCCTCCGGTTTGGTGGCGGTTCAAAGCAACGGCACTTTGAAGAATTCCGGCGCCGCCTCGGATATCACTACGACGGCCACGACGCTGACCTTTGCCGCAGGTGCAAGCTACTTGCACAATCCCAGCTCGGGAGTGGGCACGATTCCGACAGCGGGTTGGAATGCCGCGTCCACTTGCTCCGTCGTCGGCGCTCTCACCGGCACGAGTGCCCCCGGTGGTTTGAGCCAGTCCTTCGGTAACTTCACTTGGAATCCGGCTTCGCAAGGTTTCAGCATCGGCTTGGGTGGCAGCTTGACCAGCGTGGCGGGCACATTGACGGTGGCAGCCAGCGGCAGCGGCAATTATATCGGCATGGCCAGCACGCAAAGCCCGACCATCAGCATCGGATCCTTGGTGGTTTCTGGTGGTGAATTAGATTTGTCCACCGGAGCAGGCGTTCCGGCCGTCACCGTGAATGGGGATGTGACCCTGAGTGGCGGCACACTGGTTCCCAGTGTTGCGACCTTTAATGTCAAAGGCAACTGGGTGAATAACAGCGGCACCTTCACGCCCGGTAGCGGCAGTGTGACGTTCAATGGCACGACGGCCCAGAGCATCGGAGGCTCACAATCCACCACGTTCAACAGCCTGAGCATTGCCAACACCGCCGCTGCAGTCTCATTGGGTGCCAATGAGACGATTAACGGCACGCTGACACTGACCAGCGGCGCGTTTGCCGTTGGTGCCAATACCCTTACACTAAACGGACCGGCCATTGCCGGAACACCGGCAAATCTGGCGACCACTTCGTCATCGAGTTTGGTCTTTGGCGGCAGTTCATCCGGTGTCGCCGTTCCCAGCAGTGTGGTTGCGTTGAATGGCTTGACCATCAATAATAGTGCTGGCGTCAGTCTGAATAGCAGCCCGACCCTCATGGGCACCATTACTTTGACCAGCGGCGCGTTTGCCGTCGGTGCGAACACACTCACGTTGAACGGCCCGGCCATTACCGGAACGCCGGCCAACCTGTCCACCACCTCCTCGTCCACATTGGTATTTGGCGGGAGTGCCACTGGCGTCAGTGTTCCGAGCAGCGTGACGGCGTTGAATAACCTTACGATCAACAATACGGACGGCGGTGGCGTAGCGTTGAACAGCAGCCCGACCCTTGCCGGCACTTTGACTGTCGGTGCTTCGGCAGCGCTTGATTTTAACAGCCAAACACTGACTACGGCAACTACCCCGTCCTTGGGCGGCACACTTAAGATGGAAGTCAGCAAGACCGGACCGAGCGTATTCAGTGGATCGAAGCTGATTCGGACGGGTGGATTGATGACCTATGGCGGTGCACTCACAGTCACGGCTGCGGGTAATGCCCTGGCTGGCGGGGACAAGATTGACTTATTTGATGCTGGTTCCTTTGGAGGCAGCTTCAGCGGCGGCATCACCTATCCCTCCTATACGTTGCAATCCGGTGAAAATTGGTCGTCCGCTGACCTGACGGTTGATGGCAGCATCCTGATCAACCGCGCACCGACGGCGGGCATCCAGTATTTAACGGTGACCAAGAACAACACTTTAATGGTGAGCGCCGCCACGCTGGCGGGCCTGAGTTATGATGCCGATGGGCAGACAAGAACCATCACTGGCGTGAGCGGCATCAGCACCAACGGACCGGCCAACAATGTGACGTTGTCCGGTGGCAACCTCAGTTACACCCCCGCGACGGATTTTGTCGGGGCCGACCAGTTCACCTACACGATTGATGATGGCCACGGCGGCACGGCCACGGTCACAGCCAAGGTGACGGTGAAGGCCGCCAAGCCGAGCTTCAATGCGCAATTGATTGATCCCACCTCCAACCCGGGGCATGTGACCGTGCGTGGCTACGGCATCCCGGGCAACCAATACGACGTTCAGCGATCCAGTGATTCGAGCTTTTCTGCAGGCAGCATCACAACCTTCGGACCGGTCACAGCGGCCGGGAACGGAGTGGTTTCGTGGACGGATGACAGTCCGCCCGAGGGAAGTGCCTTCTATCGGTTGGTGGTTCATTAATCAGCGAAGGAAATTAAAAATATGAAAACTATATTTGACAAAGCGAACATGATGACCGGATTGGTTGTAATCGCGATGATGGTCGGGGTGTCGGGGCAGGCGGGGATGTTCCCCTTTAGCTACACGGATTCAGGAGCGGTTCCCCAAGGCGGGACGACCTTTTCGGCCGAGCACGTGATCAGCAGCATCACCATGCCGGATCCCAGCATCACCAGTATTGAGCTGATTCTGACCTTTAACAACTCGGTGTCGTTGGGCGCAACCTCCGATCTGAGCACCCTGCGCGGGTCACTCAATCTGGGGACGGATGTCAGTTCGCCCTACGTCAGCTTTACGCCGGTGATCAGTTCCACCTCCGGCGGCAATGCCATCTATGACGTGACGTTCACCGGCAGTTCCGGCACTCCGGGCGCGGGATTCGACGGCCTGAATCCCAATGGCACTTGGGGGCTCGTTCTCTGGGACACCGGCACGACCGGGTTTGAAAACGGGCTGGTCGGCTGGAATCTGGACATCACCGCCGTGCCCGAGCCGGTCAATGTGGCGCTGGGCGTGTTCGGCGTGGCGCTGGCGGCGGGCGGTGGGATCAAATGGCTTCGGCGGCAAAACAAAACAGCGGCGGTTTGAGAGGAAATCTGGGGTGATGATTCGTCCGGCCAGCAGTGGCATTGATCGCAGGGAATTAATTTTGTAGCAGTGGAGTGAGTCCGCTCAAATCAAACGGAGCCGACTCCCGGCGGGGCTACGATTGCGGGGCTACGCTTTTGAACTTTGCGCGATGACTTTCATCGCTTCCGCCGTGACCGCGGTGATTTTGTCCCAGGACTTTTCGGCGACGAGTTTTCGCTCGGCCATCCACGAACCGCCGACGGCGGCGACTTGCGGCAGCGCCAGATAATTCGGCAGCGTCGCCGCCGTGATACCGCCGGTCGGAATGAATTTCACGCCGGTATGGCCGAACGGTCCGATGAGCGCCTTCAGCGCATTTACCCCGCCGAACGTTTCCGCCGGAAAAAATTTCAAGTGCTTCCAGCCGAGCTCCAGCGCGTGCATGATTTCCGTGGGCGTGATGACGCCGGGAAACAGCGGGAATTTATTTTCATGCGACGCCTTGGACACGGCCTCGCTCAGCCCCGGCGAAACGCCGAATTGCGCGCCGGCGTCCACGGCCTGCTTCACGTTTTCCGGCGTGAGCAAGGTGCCTGCGCCGACAACGATCTGCGGCACATTTTTGCGGATGCGCGCGATGGATTCCGCCGCGCCCGCCGTGCGAAAGGTGACTTCGATGCACTTCAATCCGCCCGCGAGCAGCGCCTCGGCCAGCGGCACGGCGTCGTCGGCATGGTCAATGACCGCGACGCAGATGAGCCGTTGTTGGAGAAAAGATTCGGCGTTCATAAATTTGTGCCAGCATGATACACGTTCGCGGCGGCGAGTGAACCGGAAATTGAAGCCGATTTATTTTTTCTGCGCCCGCACGAGAAGGAGGGGGATCGTCGTCTTGTGCCGGACCTGCGTAATGGTGCTGCCGTGAAAAATATCGCCGAATAAACGGTGGCCGTGGCCGGCCAGCGCAATCAGGTCGCAGTTCTCATCTTGGGCGGTTTTCAAAATTTCCGTCGGCGGATTTCCCAGGGCGAGCCGGATCTCGACGATCAGTTTTTTTTCGCGGAGATCATCCGCGGTTTTTTCCAAGTAGGCACGGTCGGCTTTCATCTCCTCGGATTCAGCCAAGTTCAGCGAGACGAAGCAGCGGGCGGCAAAGCCGTCCGCGACGTGCAGCAGCAAAATCGCGGAGCCGAAACGCTGCGCCAATTCGGCGACGTGCGGCACGATGCTCCCGTCGGCCGGGCTGTTGTCGAGCGCGATTAAAATTTTCCGATACATGAAAGATTATTCGGTTGGCACCGGCAAACCAAGCTGGCCGTAAACGGCCTTCAGGACGGTCGCGGGCATGAAGGTATCAAAGAGCAGTTTCGCGTTGAGGACAATGATAATCGCGGTGGTGGTCCAGCCAAGAATTTTGATCCATGGCGGATTCACAAATTCGCCCATCTTGGTTTTGCTGCCGGTGAACCGCATCAGCGGCCAGACGGCAAAGCCGAGCTGCATGGACAGGACGACCTGGCTGGCGACGAGCAGTTGCGTGGTTTTGCTTTCGCCAAAATAGCCGATCACGCAGACAGCGGGAACGATCGCAATGGCGCGGGTGATCAGCCGGCGCAGCCACGGACGCAGCCGGATGCTCACAAAGCCTTCCATGACGATCTGGCCGGCGAGCGTGCCGGTGAGCGTGGAATTTTGACCGGAAGCCAGCAAGGCCACGGCGAACAAAATGCTCGCCACGCCCACGCCGAGCATCGGGCTTAACAATTTGTAGGCGTCTTGGATGGCCGCCACATCCTGATGCCCGGACCAATGAAACGCCGCCGCCGCCAGAATGAGAATCGCGCCGTTGATGAACAGCGCGAACATCAGCGCCACGGTGGAATCAATCGTGGCAAATTTGATCGCCTCGCGTTTGCCGCCGGCGTCCTGCACATATTTGCGCGTTTGCACGATGGAAGAATGCAGGTAAAGATTATGCGGCATCACCGTCGCGCCGATGATGCCGATGCTGACGTAAAGCATGTTTGGATTGGTGACAATCTGCGTCTGCGGAATGAACCCAAGCAATATGCCGGCGACACCGGGCCTGGACCAAAAAAGTTCCGCGGCAAAACACCCACCGATGGTCGCAATCAAGGTGATCACTAACGCCTCGATGTAGCGAAATCCTTTGCTCTGCAACAGCAGCACCGCCAGCACATCGGCCGCCGTAATGACGCAGCCCCAAACCAGCGGGATGCCGAAGAGTAGTTGCAGCGCGATGGCCGAGCCGACGACTTCGGCCAGATCGCAGGCGGCGATGCCAATTTCACAGAGAATCCACAGCATCCAGACCGTCGGCTTGGAATACTGATCGCGGCAGGCCTGCGCCAGATCGCGGCCAGTGGCGATGCCCAGCTTGATGGACAAGTGCTGGAGCAAAATGGCCATCAGGTTGGAAATCATGATGACCGACAGCAGCGTGTAGCCGAACTGTGCGCCGCCCGCGAGGTCGGTGGCCCAGTTGCCGGGATCCATGTAACCGACGGCGACCAGATAGCCGGGGCCGGAAAAGGCGAGCAGCTTCCGCCAGAATGACGCGGTCACCGGCACCAGGATGCTGCGGTGAACCTCGGGCAGCGAAACCGCGCCGGCCGGCTCATCGGTGGATTCAGGTTTCGTCATTCAATATGTAGCTTTAGATACAATTTAAGCCCGGCGGCGTCAACTGGAATTGTAGCTTGGGTTACAAATTAAAATCTCGACTAAAAAACCGGCCCGCGCTTCACTGTGCAAAACTCATGCCGCGACCGATTCGCAAATCCACCGCTGCCCCGCTGCGTCCGCCGGCGCAGGCGGCGGAAAGCTTCCGCCGTTCGCGCCGCGACCGGGCCGTGGAGACCGCGCAGGATTACGTCGAGGCGATTGCCGACCTGACGGTCTCGCCGGGCGAGGCGCGCGTGGTGACGCTGGCGCGGCGGCTGGGCGTGACGCATGTGACGGTCAACCGCACGGTGGCGCGGCTGCAGCGGGCCGGCTATGTGCGCGCCAAACCTTACCAGGCCATTTTCCTGACTGAAGCCGGCCGCAAGCTGGCGGCGGAATGCAAGCGCCGGCACGAAACCGTGGTGGCCTTTTTGCGCTGGCTGGGCATCTCCGAAAAAATTGCCGAGCTGGATGCCGAGGGCATTGAACATCACGTCAGCCCCGAAACGCTGGCGGCCTTTGAGCGCCTGTTGCGCAAGCGCTGAAGCCGCTGTGGTGCCGTCACGGCGGGCCGCAATTTTCTTGATTCCCGCTGCAATGTGGTAAAATGTCCGAATCATGTCGTCGGAAACTAATTTGAATCCTGCCGCCGCTGAGCGTCCCCCGCTGGACATCGCCGCGCTGATGAAGGAACACGCCGGGAAAAATTACGAGCTGCACGCGGAGCACATCAATCCCGCCAATGTGCGCACGTTGAAAACCATCGGCTTCGACCGCTGCTACACGCGCGCCGAGGGGCCGTATCTCTGGGACGTGAAGGGCGAAAAATATCTGGATTTGTTGAGCGGTTACGGCGTGTTTGGCTTGGGCCGCAATCACCCAGAAGTCTGTCGCATCCTCAAGGAATTTCTCAGCGCCGATTATCCGAGCCTGGTGAAGATGGAAGCCCCGCTGCTTTCCGGCCTGCTCGCCGCCGAGTTGAAGAAACGCATGCCGAACGAGCTGGACATGGTGTTCTTCACCAACTCCGGCGCGGAAGGCGTGGAGACGGCGATGAAATACGCCAAGTGCGCCACCGGTAAACCGGCCATCATCCATTGCAAAAAATCGTTCCACGGCCTGAGCACCGGCGCGCTTTCGGTCAATGGCGACGACAATTTTCGCGAAGGTTTTGGGCCGTTCCTGCCGGATTGCCGCGGCATTCCGTTCAATGATCTGGACGCGCTGGAAAAGGAATTGAAGAAGGGCGACGTGGCCGGTTTCATCGTCGAGCCGATTCAGGGCAAGGGCGTAAATCTGCCGCTGCCCGGCTATTTGCTCGCCGCGCAACAGCTCTGCCGCAAGCACGGCGCGCTGTTCATTGACGACGAAGTGCAGTCCGGCATGGGCCGCACGGGAAAATTTCTTGCCATCGAACACGAAGGCGCGGTGGACCCCGACATCGTGATTCTCGCCAAAACCCTTTCCGCCGGTTTCGTGCCGGTGGGCGCGGTGCTCTGCAAAAAGTGGATCCACGAAAAAGTTTTTTCCTCCATGTCGCGCTCCGTGGTGCACAGTTCCACGTTTAGCCAGGGCAGTTTCGCCATGGCCGCCGGTCTCGCCGCGCTGGACGTGCTGGACCGCGAGAACCTCATCGCCAACGCCGCCAAGCTGGGCGACTTCATCGGGCAGGGGTTGACCGCGATGATTCCGCGGTTTGAATTCATGAAGGAAGTCCGCTGGCGCGGTTTGATGACCGGCATTGAATTCGGTTCGCCCAAATCCATCTCGCTGAAAATCGCGTGGACGACGTGCCACACGCTCGACAAAAGTTTGTTCCCGCAGGCGGCGGTGATTCCGCTGATGGACAAGCATCACATCATCACGCAGGTCGCCGGCCATAACGTGGACGTGGTGAAACTGCTGCCGCCACTCATCATCACCGAAGCGGACGCGAAATATTTCCTGACGGCGTTTGAGGACACGATGGTGCAGATGCACAAGTTTCCCGGCCCGGCCTGGGATGTGTTGACCAGCATCGGCAAAATGGCGATTTCGCAGCGCGCGCGGTGACGGTTAAATTTGCTTGCCAAGGATGGCTGGCAGCCGGCATTTTCTGTCATGGCAGCGACGCGCATTTCTCCACTCGACACCCCGTTCTATCAGACGGCGGATAAATTTTTCACGGCCAACAGCAAGGTCGGGCTCACCTTCGACGACATCACGCTGGCGACGCTTTATTCCGAAGTGCTGCCGCGCGAGACCAAACTCGACATCACGCTCGCCGACGGTTTGCAGTTGAACATCCCCGTCATCTCGTCCGACATGGACACGGTGACGGAATCGCGCATGGCCATCGCCATGGCGCTCAATGGCGGGCTGGGCCTGATCCATTACAACATGCCGGAGCGCGAACAGCTCTCGCAGGTGAGCCGCGTGAAATATCACGTGCAAGGTTTGATCCAAGAACCGATCAAGGTGTCGCCCGACCAGCTCATCGGCGATGTGCTGGCGTTGATCGAACAAAAGAAATTCGGTTTCAGCACGTTTCCGGTGGTGGATGCGAAAGGCATTTTTGTCGGGCTGTTGTCCGGCCATGTGGTCAAGCCGCGTTACGCCACGAAGAAAGTTTCCGAGGCGCTGACGCCGCGGGCGCAGGTTCACACCATCACGAAAAAAGAATTGGGCAAAGATCCGATCGCCCGCGCAGACAAATTTTTCACCGAACACATCGGCATCCACAAGCTGATCGTTTTGGACGAGGATGACCATCTGCTCGGCCTCATCACGATGAGCGACGTGGAGCGCATTACGCAGGAACGCAAGGCGCAGTTCAAGCCGGCGCGCGACGCGCAGTTCCGGCTCGTCTGCGGCGCGGCGGTCTCGGCCACGCGCAACGCCTTCGGCGAACTGGATCGCGAGCGCATCCTCACGCACGCCGGCGAACTCGTGGAACGCGGCGTGGACGTCATCGCCGTGTCCACGGCGCACGGCCACAGCAAGGGCGTGGGCGACATGGTGCGCGTTTTGCGCGATGCCTTTCCCAAACTGCCCATCATCGCCGGCAACGTCACCAGCGCGGCGGGCGTGGAGTATCTCGCCGACTGCGGCGCGAACGCGATCAAGGTCGGGCAGGGGCCGGGTTCCATCTGCACCACGCGCATCGTCGCCGGCGTGGGCATTCCGCAGATGACGGCGCTTTATATTTGCGCCCAGGCGGCGGCCAAGAAAAAAGTTTCCATCCTCGCCGACGGCGGCATCACGAAATCCGGCGACATCGTGAAGGCGTTGACGCTGGCGCAGTCGGTGATCTGCGGCGGCATGTTTGCCGGTTGCACCGAGGCGCCGGGCGAGGTTTTGGAGATCAGCGGCAAACTTTACAAATCGTATCGCGGCATGGGCAGTCTGGCGGCGATGAAATCCGGCAGCGCGGCGCGTTATGGCCATGAAAAAGCCGACACCACGCGCAAACTCGCGGCGGAAGGCATCGAGGCGCTCAAGGAAGCGAGCGGTCCGGTGGACCGCGTGCTGGCGCAGCTCATCGGCGGCATCCAAAGTGGCATGGGTTATTTGGGCGCGGCGAATCTGGCGCAGCTTCGGGAGAAGGCGCGTTATATCCGCGTCAGCCCCGCCGGCCAGCGTGAGGCCGCGCCGCACGACGTGGTGGAATTGAAGACGGGTAATTAATAAATTGAAACCTCTGGACATTCAAAGTATCGGCAGCGAACTGGCCATCAAATGGGCGGCGGGCCAGGAAAGCTTCATCCCACTTGAAACGCTGCGTCGCCGCTGTCCGTGCGCCGGTTGCCAAGGTGAGACGGACATCATGGGCAATCTTTATAAAAATCCCCCGCAGCCGTTGACCCCAAAATCGTTTGAACTGGTGAAGCTGGTCCGCGTGGGCGGCTACGCCATTCAACCCGTCTGGGCGGATGGACATAATACCGGACTCTATTCCTTCGAATACTTGCGGCATCTGACTTCGGAAAAGTAAAACGGCGCGTCCGTGAGAACGCGCCGTAGTTTTGGAATTAATTGCTTCAGGGCTGGATCAGCACGCGATAGAACTTCACCGCGCCGGAATAGTTGTCATCGAATTCCATGTCCGTGCCGGTTCCCGTGTTGGTGGCGATCGCCGACCAGGCACCGGAGAAGAGGCTGCTGGAACGCTGGATCGAATAATGTTTGCCGCTGACCGTCGGCCAGTGGATGGCGGTGGTGGAACCGAGCGGAGCTGGCCGGGGATTCACGCTCGGAAAGTCATGGGCAACAGTAGGATCAACGCCGGCTATATACTTCATCCAGTTGTTAATGCCATCGCCGGTGGGACAGGCATTGGAAACGGAGAGGAGATTGTTGGCCGTGCCGAACCAGCGCAACCGCCATGAGTCTGGGATACCGTCTCCGTAAGTGGAGTTGGTGCGGTTAGCCAGCGTAACCAAGCCGGTCAAAGTCTGTTTCGGGAATGAGGCGATGCCGTTGGGCGAAGCCGAGGCGTGATCGAAATGGACGGCGTAGGCGGAACTACTGGTGGCATTGGTCGGAATGGTCACGGTCAGGGTGCCGATGGTCACCGTGCCCGTGAGGCCGGCGTTGGTGCTGTTGAGCCAAACGGCGGAGTAGTTACCAGCGTTTTTGGAATCAGTGGTGTAAGGCGTGCCCAGCGGCGCGGTCTGGGTGAATTGAACCGGAGTGGTAATCGCCGGCGAACCATCCAGCGGCTGAACTGTCAGGTTAAGCATTAAAACCTTGAGCGGATAACTGCCGAAAATAGTCGCGGAGATGGGAATCTGCACCATCTGGCCGGCGGAACCTTGAAAATCACCAGCCGTGAAGTTGACTTGAGGACTGACTGGGGAGGCCCCTTGAGAATTGGTTTTAATTTCGGCCTTGGTGGTTTGCTGGGAGAGGTGTGCCGCCACGTTGTTGCCTGGTTGTGCCACACGCACGTCATTGTTCCAGAAACGCTGATACCAAGTCAGAGTGGGATCCAGCGAGCGCCGGAAGGTGACATAGACATCGCAAACATCCAAATTGCCGTCGCCAAAGGCAATTTGATTGATCGTCGTGTCATTGCCAGTGAACAATGAGTTAAGTTGCGCGGTGGTCAGGGCGGAAAAATTATTGGTGTAATTGCCGAAATTAGGATCGGTGACGTCGCCGTTCACTGTTCCAAAGCTGCCGCAGGAATCCATGGCATCGAAGAAGTCGCTGCCGGGGGCTTGGAAGGCGGGCGAGTTCAAGTAATAAACCGCCGCTTCAAACACCTGTTCCACGTCGGCGCTGACAATGTTGCTGGAACCAAAGTCGCCGGCATTGAACCAGCGGAAGGGATAGACACTGCCCGCAATGTATTTCAACTGGCCCACGGTGACTGTTTTGAGCGCATTGACCGGCGAGCCACCTGCCGTGGAACCGTTCGTCGGCGCGGAAATAAATACGTCCGAACCCGGCGTTCCAATGCCGTCGGACGTGGCCGAAGGACGGCCAATCTGGATTTGATAAGTCTGGTTGGAAGTGGCCGTGGCCGGCACGGTGAATGCATATCCACCCACGATGATTTTATTGGCAGCTTGCAAAAACAGGTCGTCGTGAGCGATGGAAAACTGGATCAAATCCTGTTTGGTGGTGTCAAAGAGGTTGGTAAAGCCGCTGCGTTCCACCCAGCCGACACCGAGCAGGTTGGGGCTGGTGTTGGTGAACGTCAGGCTGGTGAAATTAGTGGAACCATCCAGCAGCACCGGATTGGGATTGTAGAGTGTCAACGGCGAGACAAACATCGCCGGCGGAATTGGCTCGTAAACTACGGGGGTAATACCGGGAATGGGCTTCATCAGCATGGACGAAAAACCGAATGCGTCGGGCGTGATGGCCGGGCCGGGATTGGGTCCGCTGTTGGTCACGGTTACATTGAATTGCAAGCTATACAGTTGAACCCCGGGCAACATGGAGAGAGTGACTGGCGCGTAAAAACTCTGGCCGGGTGACGCGACAAAAGTGCTGGAAGCTTCGCCGGAGGCAAAGCCAAAGCTGAGGGTGTTGGCCGTAAAGTTTGTTGCCGAAAACGACGTGCTAACCACGGCGCTGGGCTGGTAATTGGCGCGCACCGCCACCACTTGAAACAGGGTGTTGGTCAAAATGGGGAACCCGACGGTCCACAAATTCGTCGGCGTAGCCACGGTGCCCAGGTCAACGCCATTCGTGGGCGAAGGTGTGGAGCCATCAATGGTGTAATAAAGATGCGCATTTGCGGTGACATCGCTGATGAAAAACTGCGCGGCATTATTCCCGGTGATGCTGGGATTGGCGGTGACAAACTGGAAGCGGGACTGGACAACCGCGCTATTGGGACTGCCATCACTCTTTGCCCCCATGGCCTTGATGGTTACATCTGGCAATTGAGGGTTGATTGAGTAGATGGCAACCTGACCTTGGGAATCTCCGTCCTGATAGCCGACCGGGGCGGAGGCGGAATTTGTTGTTGGATTTGAAATAACCGAGCCAGTGGTGCCGTAAGTATAATAGGACTGACTGCCCGCCGCACCTAATATGATGATAGGTGTATCATTGTTGAAAATAAATGACGCTACCGGATGAAAGACCGAGGTGTAACCATAGGGCACGGATGTGGCAGGGAAATCCACATATCCAATCTGCGGATCGGGCACCGGCGGCAGCGCCAGTGTGGCGTTGACTTCTGCCGAATATGGACTTTGTCCCCCGGCATTGAAGGCTGTAACGACATAATAATACGTCCGGCCAAAGATCACATTAGTGTCGGTGTAAGTAGTGACGGAGCCGGTGAAGATGGGAGTGTATGGTCCGCCAGTGGAAGTGGAACGTCCTAAAGTATAGTTGGTCGCGCCGTTCACTGCGGACCAAGTCAGAGTGATCTGTTGATTGTTGGTGGATACTGTAAAGGTGGCGGGGGCTGACGGCGCTGGTGGTGGCGGCGGCGGCGGCGGAGTCAGACCGGTGCCCGTCACTTTGCGAATGATGTGGTAATAGTCTTCCGATGTGTAAAGCGAACCGTCCGAAGAAATCACAACGCCATAGGGCAGGCGCGCCTGGACGTTAGGTGTTTTGTAGTCTGGCACCAGCACGGTGCCGTTGGCCCAGCCCGGATAAGACCCGCTCCAGTCACTTGATGTGATTCCATAGATGTTGGTCACCATCCCGCTGGCCAATACTGCCTTGACACGATTGTTGCCGTAGTCGGTCACGATCAGGGTTCCGTCACCCGCTTCCGCCACGTTCATAGGCTGGTTAAAGGTAACTTGGTTGCTGGGGGCGACATTATTCGCTAAAGTAAAATCGCCAACGCCATGGAAGCCGGCGTTAGTGGTTACCACGCCGGTGATGGGGTTGATCAGGTAAATGCCTTGTCGTCCGGAGTCGCAGGCCGCGATCAGACCGTTGTGCTTGACGACGATGCCTTGCAGATAAGTTCCCGCATTGGTGATCGTGGCAATGGTGGTCCGATTGGTGGCGAAGGCGGCAATGCGGATGAGCTTGTTGCTTTGCACGGTCACATAAATATTATCAGAGCTGTCCAAAGCGATGCCGGTGGCGTTGGTCAGTCCCACCGCATTAGTGATCGTCTCTCCATAGAATGGCGAATTCAGGTTGACGTCAAAGGTATAAACCGAGCCGTTGTTTCCATTTCCCCGGTTCAACACATAGACGTAGTCGTTCGCGTCAATCGCCACCGCAACGGGCTTGTTGATTAAATTGGTATACGTGACAGCAAGATTATATGTCTGGCCGCCGCCCAGATCCAACAACCGAATGGTGTTGTTGTCCCGATCCGCCACCAGAAGATTTTGTCCGGTATTATCAATGGCCAGGCCGCAGGGAGTATGATACTTTGCCGCTGTCAATGAGTTGCCGTTGACGTAGCCATAGTAAGGCGTCAATGGCGATCCGCCACTCAGGGCCAAGACCTGCGTCTGCGCGCTGGCGCTGTCGGCCGGTAACAACATGGCCCCGGCCACCAATATGGCCCGCTGTAAGTGCGTCCACTGCTTGAGCGTCTTGATATTCATAGGTCTGACGGGTAATTCATCACATCCAAATCGCGATGTGTTAATAATTGTTGTTGTCGGGACTGATAGTCCGTTTCTTGAATTCTTCCGGCAAGGGGGCGGGATTGCTCCAGTCGGTTCTGGGCTCGGAGCCGTCCCACACCGTGTGTGGATTCATCGGTGACCGCATGGTTTTATTCTTCGAATTAAGAAAGTCGGTGGGGGCGGTATCCTGGAAATCTTCATCCCGGACAATGGTCGGGGTGAGGAAGATGATCAGGTTATCCTTCGACATGGATTTGCTTTCGCTGCGGAAGGCCCAACCAAGGCCAGGAACGTCGCCGAGCACCGGCACTTTGCTATAGGTGGCGGTCGGGTTGTCTTGAATCAAGCCGCCCATCACCAGCGTGTGGCCATTGGGAATCAATACCTGGGATTCAATCTTGCGGCTGTCGAATTCCGGCACCGGATACGAAGTGGTGGCATTGCCGCCTCCGCCCGTAACTGTGACAGTGATGTCACCGAAATGGCTGGAGACTTCAGGCTGCACGGTCAGCCGGATGAAATCATTGGCTGAAATGCGCGGGGTGACTTGCAGGATGGTGCCGACGTTGGAATAGGTGATGGAGGAACTGCCGGACGAATTCTGAGTGCCAGCACTCTGCTGAATGATGGGATAAGTGCGGGTGACGGAGATTTTGGCCATTTCATTATCCAGGGTGACGATGCGTGGGGTGGAGACTACTTGGGCGTCGTAAGAGGCATTCAAAAAGGAAATAACGGCGCTGACACCGTCGGCTGTCAGAAATCCGGTGGTGGGAATCAGGCCGGCGGCCGTGCTGCCGGAAATGCCACCAACGCCTTGAACCAGATTCAAAACCGTGCTGGCAGTGCTGGACGGTGTGACGGTGGCACTATTGCCATTAGGGTCGGTGACTTTGACTGGCGTGCCGGGAGTGTTAATAGTGGTATTGCCGGATAAAGCGCCATTGCCGAAGGTAACATGCTGGGCGTTTAAAGTGGAAGACCAGTCCACGCCTTTTTTAGAAGTAGGGTTGCTGGAGATTTCCACCAGCTTGGTTTCGATCAGCACCTGTTTAGTGGGTTTGTCCAGACTGGCGACCAAGGTGTCCACGGCCAATTGTTCCGGATCGGTGGCGACGACCACCAGCTGGCTGGTGCGGTTATCCGACAGCACCTTGCTGCGCTTGTCGGTCAGCACCGACTGCACCGCCTCGGTCATGTTGGACACGCTGGAATATTTCAACTGGACAACGCGGGTGATCAGCGGCGGCGGAGCCGTGGGATCTTTCAAGGCAATGCGGTCAATGCCGGTATTCTTGTTGAGAACCAGTTGCAGGCCATAATTGTCGAGCAGGGCGATCAGCGCGTTTTCCGCGCTGATATTTTCCCAGCGGATGGACAACTGCGGTTCCGTCTTGACGATGCCATTCTGGTCGGGCACGCCGTAGCCGATTTTGGGATCGAGCATGTAATTGATGCCGGCCTGACGGGCGAGGTTTTCAATGGCGGTGGTGATGGGCACGTCGGAAAATTGGATGAGCGGAATGCCTGCGCCGGCGGCCGCGGCCGCGTTGGTGCCGCTAGCGGTGTCGGGCGCGGCATTGGTCGTAGTCAACTCCGTCGTGGCGACGGTCGTGTTGGAAACCGTCGTGCTGGAAACGGTCAGCGTCACGGTTTGGTTGGTGACTGTGCTTGTTTCGCGGTTGGTCGTGAGCACGACGGCCGCGGCGGTGTTGGTCAAGTCAACCGCCGCCGGGGCGGTATTGGTTTGTGCCAGCGCCGCGGACAGGCCGGTCAGGCCGGCGAGCAGGATTAGTTGGATGATTTTTTTCATGGCTCGATTATTCTGGGGTTTTGGTTCCGCACTTAAAGGGTGATGGTGATAAAATTCATTGCGCGCCGAGGTGCAGTTCGCGCCGCTGACCGTTGACTTCGATGGCGACGACATCGGCGCGGATTTCGGTGCAGCGGATGTGAGCCCGGCCGGTCGGGGTGATCACGTCGCCTTCGTCGCCAATGCCAAAGGTATGGTTGTTGATGATGACAAACCGGTGACCCGGCGTGCCGGAAAATCCTTTGACGGTGAGAGCGGAGACTTCCACGGTCTTGCTGGCGGCCATGGCGGCGTCAACCATCCGGGTGGATTCGGGAAAAAACGGGTCGCGTCCCTCATGCACATTGGTGGGAATGACAAAGACGGAATGCGCCGGCACTTGGGGCGCCGCCGGATTTTTGGCCGGTTCCGCCGCCGAGGCCGACCAGGTGGAGTCGGCCACGAACAGCGCTAAAATAATTTTAAGGAATGTTTTCACGGGCTTCAACTGTTGGGACGGATCAAGGCCACCACATCCAGCCGGAAGTTCAGTTTCTCCGTTGATCCGCTTGCGCTGCTGGCGGGTTCGATGGACAGGTTCACCAGCCGCATGTGCGGAAAATTATTTTCAAAATCGGCGCAGAATTTTCCCAGATCATGAAAATAGGCGGTGCCGACAAGCGTGACCTTGAGTTGTTTGTAGGGAAAACCGGCGAGCATGTCTTCGTCGCTGAGGATGGGCTGCGAGGTATTGGGAATTTCAATCGAGGACTTGAACCGGCGCAGCGTGTCAAACGTCCACGCATAAACATCTCCGGTGGCCACATCCTGTTCGGCGCGGTTCAACCGATCAGAAATGTCCTGCAACGTGGCTTCAGTCATCTCACGCTGTTTAATGCTGTTCTTGATCTTCTGCAGTTTGTCCAGTTCCGTGGTGGTGTTGGTGGCAAGTTTACGGTTTTCCTCATTCTGGGGACTAATGAGGAGGAAATAAACCGCGCCAATCAGGCCGGCGCTGGCGAGCAGCACCATGATCAACTGGTTGCGTTTGGCTGGAGGCAGGCGTCTCATCGGATTTTATCGGAAAAACGGCATTCCAAGGTTAATAATACAAAGGGCTTGCTGCCAAAGGTGGATTGTGGCGGCGAAAGATTGGATAACTTCACGCCGTTGGTCGGATCCAAATAGGATTTGAAAAAACTCTGGCTGGCCAGCGAACTCTTGAAGCGATTGACCTGATCGCCGGGGTTGGGACTGAAATCTTTGGCATCCAACACCAAGTTAATTCGCTCCGTGGCCACGCCTGGCCGGCCGGGCAGCACGCCATAGGCGTTGGTCTGTGGCGGGGATCCTTCCTTTGTCGAGTAAGTTTGATCCAGACGAAAACGGGTCAATTGAACATTGGGCACATAAATTTGCTGCAACGCGTTTAGCAGGTTGCCTTGCAGGAACCGAGTGTTGCTCAATAATTGCAGGGCATCCAAGCGTTTTTGGGCATCGGTTATTTTTTTCAGATTGACTTGCACTTGGTTGAAATCATTGGTCTTGGATTGGATTTCCTGTTCAATCTGATTCAAACCATTTTTTTCAATTATGGTTTCCAGCCACGTCGAACTGAACCACACCAGCGACAAGGCCACCAGAAACCCGCCGATAAAGATCGAGCGTTTGACCGGGTCACGCCGGCGTAAATCTTCCTCGGCCAGTGCTTCCGCCAATAAATTGATGCGAATGGGCATAGTCTCTTAAAATGCTGATAACGCCGCGCCGATGGCCACCGTCAGTTGCGGCCCGATATGATCCACTTCCACGGCCTGTTGTCCGGGCAGTGCCAGTTGCAAAAAGCCCGTCGAATTCCACGTCTTGCATTCGGTCATCAATTCCGAATGCAGCATCTGCAAAATCATTTCCGAACGCGCCGAGCCGCCGCTGACATACACCTGTGACACCGGCCGGTCGAATTGGTGCTCAAAGAAATCCAGCGAGGCGCGGATTTCCCGGCCCAGCGGAATCACCTGCATTTGCAGCGCGGATTCCACTTCCGGGGCCATGCCCACCTTGATGCCTTCGGCCTCGGCATAGCTGATGTTCATGCTCTCGGCCAGCCCCGCCGTCAGCTTGTCTCCGCCGATGTTCACCACGCGGGTCAACGCCAGTTCCCCGCGATCCAAAATCGTCACCGAAGTGTGTTTGAAACCGATGTCCACCAGCGCGATGGTTTCCCTGGCGAGGATTTCCGGCAGCGCCTGTTCAAACGTGTTGATCGGACCGACCAATCCCGGCACCATGCACTCCGCGATCAGCCCGGCGGCGTTGGTCGCCGCCATGAAATCATTCACCAGTTGCTGCTTGGCTGCCGCCGCCAGCACTTTCAACTTGGGCGCACTGCCGCCCGCCCGAGCACTTTCCGAAGTTTTGTCCGCCACGGATTGCAGTCGGGGTGGAATAATGTAACAGTCAAAAACGTGGTTCGGCAGATCCTGTTGCAGGTAACCCTTGTGATTAACCTTGAGAATCTGCCGCATTTCGTCCAGCGGAATCTGGGGCAGTTCCACTTGTCGCACCATCGCATCGTCCAAGCCGACGGACATGGTGATGTATTTGGTCGTGTTGCCCAGCGCCTCGGCCACCGACCGCAAATGGTCGCCTAAAAGTTCCGGGGAAATTTTTTTCTCGAAAATGGGCGCGTCCAGCAGCGCATAACGCGTCAGCGCCAGCACCTCGCCGCGCCGTTCGAGCAGAACGGCTTTGGTGGTGCGGCTGCCCAAATCCACCGAGATCATCTGGGTCCGTTTTTTCCTTGAGGCGATGTTTAAAAATGGCAGCGATAAAGCCATGTGCGTTTCTTATAGCGTTGTTTAATTGCTGATACAAGCGACATTTTGTCATTTCCCGTCTAGCAGATGCCGCGCCAAGCAGTTCTTGCCGGGTAAATTCGTTCAACTAGGGCGCGGCTGTCTGGACTCCATCCGTTCTTGTCCCGAAACCGAACGGAATTTGACGATTTCCCGCGCCCGCTGTCTTGCCATGTCCAAAAATGCATCCAACAGTGGCGCGGTTTTCCCGCGCCACAAGGCACCAATCGCGGCCGGCGGAAAATCTTTCAACGGCAGCGCCCGGATATTTGCCGGCAATTCTTTTCCCGGCACCGCCACCGAAAGGCCGAGGCCCAGTCCGCCCGCCACATACGTTTCGATCAAATCGGTAGAACTTGCCTCAATCGTGGGAAACCATTCGGTCTCCAGCCCGGCAAGTTTTGCCTGAAATATTTTAGTCAGCGCCTCGTGTGCCGGCAGACAAATCAGCGGCTCGCTAATTTTGTCGCGCGTCCACAGTTCCTCCGCCGATTTGATTTTGCTGGTTTTGGGGACCAGCAAAACCAGCGGCAGCTCCAGCAGCACCTCGGATTGAAATCCCGCCGGCGGCTGGCGGTCCACCAGCGTAATGACCAGATCCACTTCATCTTTCGCCAGCAAATCCATCAACAGCGCCGCGTAGCCTTCGCGCAACGACAACCGCACGCCGGGAAATTTTTTATGCACGCCCGCCAGCAATTGCGGCAGATGATCGCGCAGCACAATCGTCGAGGCGCCCAGCCGGAAATGCCGCGCCTGGCCGCCTTGCAGCTCGCCGCCCACTTTGTCCAGATTGGAAAAAAATGGCGCGCTGAAGGCGTAAAGTTTTTCGCCCGCCGCCGTCAGCGCGAACGGCCGCCGCTGAAACAGCGTCACGCCGAGAAATTCCTCGAGCTGCGCCACCTGCGCGCTCACCGCCGGCTGCTGGATGCCGTAGGGAATATTGCGCACCGCCGGCATGATGCCGCCGTGCTTGGCGACATAATAAAACAGTTCGAGGTGATGAACATTCATGGCATTGATGCAGACGATGCTGGGTGAAGTTTTATCAATTCACACGGCACCCGCAAGCGATGTTAATGTGCGAACAAGTAAACCACCGCACCATGAAACGTGTCGCGCCAGGAAAAATTTGGAAAACAAAATCGTCTGCCGGCCGGCGGCGGCCGGTGTCACCGTTTGTTTTTCACCGTCCAGAAACATTCCGCCATCAGGACGAAGAATACCGCGTCGGCCACGCCGAACAGCGCGCCAAATGCAACGTTTGGCAGGCTGCCTTGCGCCCAGTAAAAAAATGCCGTCGCGGCGTAAGCCAGTTTGTAGAGCGTGCCGACGAGGATCAAATCCGCATTGCGCCGCAAATCGCCGAGCACGATCAAAAAATACGCGACCCCGATCACCAGCACGAACGCGCCCAGCAGCGTGAGATAGCCGCCGAACGCCGGGAGCTTTTCGCTGATACCGAGCGCGGCAAAAGTGCGGGCAGGAAAAAATGTGAATGTGAGGCCAAGCAAAACATCATAAATGCCGGCGAGGATGAACAGACTCCGATAATACTTCTCCTTGTTCGGATTCATGGTATAAGTTTATAGCGGAAATAAAAGGAAATACAAATGAATTCTAATCCTAATCTCCTCCTCGCCTGGCTCTGGATTTTGCTGGGATTTGTTTCCGGCATGGTGCTCGGCCTGTTTTTCCGCGGTGAAAACTGGCTGGGCGGCTACGCGAGTTTCAAACGTCGAATGTATCGGCTCGGCCATATTTCCTTTTTCGGCCTCGGCGCAGTGAATCTGCTGTTCTGTCTGACAGTGCAAAACTTCTCGCTCGCTGGTCCGCACATTCATATTGCCTCGCTGGCTTTCATCACCGGCGCGATTGCGATGCCGGTCTGCTGCGTGGTGATGGCGCATTTTCCAAAAGCGCACCTGATTTTTTCCGTGCCAGTCGTGAGCCTGATCACCGGTGGAGTTTTAACCTTGTTGGAAATTGTAAAATTATGAACATGAAAAAACGCATCGGCTTCATCGCCATGAGCGGCGTCCGCGCGCACAACGCGGAACTCACCGCGCTCGGGCTCACGCTGCCCGGCTTCGTAGATCGTAACAAAATCATCGCCTCGCTGCCGAGCCTCGGCCTGCTCACGCTCGCCGGCCTGACGCCGGAAAAATTCCACGTCGAGTATCACGAAATCGCCGACCTTAAAAATCTGCCGGAGTTGCCAATAAATTTTGATCTGGTCGCCATCAGCACGTTCACCGCGCAGTTTTACGAGGCGTGCGACGTGGCGGATTATTACCGCGCGAAAAATATTCCCGTCGTCATGGGCGGCATCACGGTTTCGTCGCTGCGCGAACAAACCAAGGAACATTGCACCAGTGTCGTCATTGGCGAAGGCGAACTGCTCTGGCCCGAATTGCTTGCCGACTTCGCGCGCGGTGAGTTGAAACCGTTTTATGTGACGAATCGCGAGTTCGATCTGGCTGATGCGCCGATGCCGCGTTTTGATTTGCTGGACCCGGAGAAATACAATCGAATCACCGTGCAGACCAGCCGGGGCTGTCCGCACCGCTGCGAGTTTTGCGCCAGTTCCATTTTGCTGACGTCGCGCTACAAGGTGAAGCCGGTGGAAAAAGTCATCGCCGAAATCCGCGCGATCAAAAAGATCTGGGCCAAGCCGTTCATCGAATTTGCCGACGACAACAGTTTTGTCCACCGCGAGCATTACAAAAAATTGCTGCGCGAATTGGCGCAGGAAAACATCCGCTGGTTCACCGAGACCGATGTGCGCGTGGCTGAGGACGACGAATTGCTCGGCCTGATGCGCGATTCCGGCTGCCAGCAGATTCTCATCGGGCTGGAAAGTCCGCAGCGCACGAGCCTTTACGGCGTGGAATTGAAAAATAATTGGAAGCTGCGCCAGCAGGAATTTTACCGCGAAGCCATCGCCAAAGTTCAAAGCTACGGCGTCACCGTCAACGGCTGTTTCATTCTCGGCCTCGACGGCGACACGCGCGACGTGTTCGGCGACGTGCTGGCCTTCGTGCGCGACTCCGGGCTTTACGAAGTGCAGGTGACGTTCCTGACCGCGTTTCCCGGCACGCCGCTCTACGCGCGGCTCAAGTCGGAGGGCCGCATTCTCCGCGACCGTGCGTGGGAGCTGTGCACTTTGTTCGACATCAATTTTCTGCCGAAGACCATGAGCGTCGGCGAACTGCAAGCCGGATTTCTTGGCCTGGTGAAACAGCTTTATTCTGCCGGGGAAACGCAGACGCGACGGGCCAATTTTAAACGGCGACTTCGCCATTCGCCGAATTTTGGCCGACAGACGGCAAAACAAGTGCCATTACAAGCCAATTAAATGGAAACGAGTGTTTATGTGCGTGAACAACCGATCACATCGGGAAACCAAGGAACGGCGAATGATGAAAGCGTGTGTCCACCAGAGTCGGCGATTCGGACGTGGGGCTTGGCGCTTTCCCGATTCACTGTCGAGTAGCTTCTTGGCAAATCCGTGCCACAGGCCGTTTAACTATGAATGTTCCCAACCCCAGCCACCGGTATAAACCAATGAAAAAGATTTTATTTGTTCTCTTGGCCGCCCTGTCGGGACTTCTCACAGGTTGCGTATCACCGCAAGTCAAGGTATCCCCGCCCGTCGCGGTTGACTTTCACCAGTTCCACAAGATGAAGCTGATGCTCACCGATTCGGTCGGCACGCCTTTCTCGAAAGAAGGCCTGCCGATGTTTGAAGGTTTGTTGAAGGGCCGGCTGCAATCCTTCGGCTACACAATCGTCGAGTCCGCCCCGGAATTGATCATGGAGGTGAATATCCAGCAGTTCGATCCGGGCAACCGGGCGTTGCGCACCGTCGTCGGTTTTGGCGCCGGCCGCGCGGTTTTGAAATACACCGCCCGTTTTGAAGATTCGCACGGCAAACTTCTGGCGGAATTGGACGGCGGCAAGGCATACCACGGTCTGGAAGTCGTGGATAACCCCACCTTCAAATCGGATGAATCCACGCGCATGGGCCTGATCTCCTATTCCGTGAGCCAGATCGGCGAGTTCCTGGATAACAACGGGAAACAACCCTGAAACATGAAGCCGGCATGAGCCTTGCCAGACCGGCGAACGTTACTGTCATCCAACCCGAAAAGCCGGACCACTCATTGAAACCATGAAACCCGATGACATCGAAAAAATCCAGGCGGCCAGCCTCATCACTGCGGAGGAGCGCGATCAAATCCATGCGTGCTTTGGCTGGGCAG
Organism: uncultured Verrucomicrobia subdivision 3 bacterium; assembly: GCA_903884535.1. Lineage (GTDB taxonomy): Bacteria > Verrucomicrobiota > Verrucomicrobiia > Limisphaerales > UBA11358 > UBA11358. The sequence continues at coordinate 5,498 of CAISEZ010000107.1, read as the reverse complement.
CATTGAGCAATGAAAAAATACCAGCCGCCCAAGTCAAGTTTCCAACGGAACAAATTTTATGAACTCTAGATTTATCCTCTTATTGACGGTGGCGCTGACGCTGGTCGGCTGTGCAACCGCGCCGCAGTTAAAGGGCAGTCCCGGTTTGTTGAATTTCTTGGCCGAAGGCACAACCACCCGGACGGAGGTAATCACAACGCTGGGGGAACCGTCCGGCCGGTTTGAGTCGGAAAAAATTCTCACCTACCGGCTGGGGTTTGAGCCAAGGAACAGCGGCTATTTTATCGTCGAGCGCGAAGCCACGGCGAATGGCTGGCCCACTTGGACGGCGGCCAAATTCAGTCTGGTGCTGGTGTTCGACGATCACGATGTGCTGCGCAAACGTTCTCTCGTGAAAGTGAACGAATGAAATTTTTTTCAGTTATTGTTTTGGTGGCGCTGCTGCTCCTGTTGGGCACGGCGGGCTGTCTTATTATTCCCGTGCCGCATTCGGACAGCGGTTATGCCCGCACCAATGTGGTCGCGCACGCGTCAGACCAATTTGTGCCGGGCCGGACCACGCGCGAGGAGGTCATCGTGGCACTTGGCGAACCGGATGCGGTTTCGCGGGATGAAAGCCAACTAGCCTACCGTTCAGAAAAGGTCGTGGCTTGGTGGATTATCGCGGGTGGCTACAATGCCACCGGCGGCACGATTTACAAAAATCACTTTTACATTTTTGAATTTGATCCGTCGGGCCGGTTTCAAACCGTCCGCGAAACAGGACAATTGGGCATGGTTCAAGGCGCACACGAGCCGCTGCTCAATCACCCGGCATTCAGTTTCGGCAATTCCAAAACCACAGTCGCGGGCACAACCCAGGCTGCTTTCTGGCTCCGAAACGTGGACGGCTTTCGCAGCAAGGGAGCCACATCCAGCCTGGGCGAGGCGGGCGAATTCTTACTGACCGAATCCAATCTGGCTTTCACCGCCGATTCGCAATTCGCCAACGCCGCGCCGAGTTTGGATTTGCCGCTGGCTTCGATTGTCAGCGTTTATGTGGATAAACACCTGTTTATGCGACGGCTGGTGGTTCACGCCGACACCGGCGCGGTTCACACTTTCCAAATCCTCCGGCCAAACAGTCTGGGCGGCGTCTGGCAGGACAAATCCGCCATGCAGGCGGCCTGCGATTTCATTCAATCCAAAATTCAACCCGCTCGAGCCTCGCCATGAAAACACCGGCAGTCATCCTTTCGAAACGGCTCGTCTGCCTGGCCGGCTTGCTGACGTTGGCTGGATTGGTCTCCGGCTGCCAGACGACCTTTCGCACCGTGGACGCGCGGTTCATGGCGCAGCCGGCGGGGCATCAGTATGTTCAAATCCTGCCGGTGTGGTTTGAAGGCGCGGGCAACTTGGACGCGACGCTCACGACCAATGAATTGCAGGCGCTGTGCCGGCAAGCGGGTGAAGAAATTTCCGGCAGGGTTCAACAGACACTCTTGGCGAAAGGCTACCAGTCAGTCGGGACCGTGCGGATTTTGACCGGCGATGAAAACGGCTCCGGGCTGGATTCCGAGACCCGGCGGCAATTGGCAGCGGTGCGGATTGATTTCTGCGAACATCTTGTGCGGTCGTATGCCGTCGTGGACAACAAGCCGCTCACGTTTCAGACCAACTCTACGCTCGGTTTCTTTCGCTGGATGTCCACTTGTAATCATGCCGCGCTTGAACCCAATCCATTCCATTACCAAATGACGCCGGCGCTCACCAACCTGGCCGCCCGGCTTGGCGCGACCAATGCGGAGGCGTTTTTGCTGGTGGACACCAAGGCGTTTTTCGAGTCGCCGCACAACCGCACCAAGCGCGCCGCTTGGAACTGGTCCGGCGGTGGATTATTCGTGGTCACGGAAGTCGGCGTCAATCTGGCGATCATCGGCGCGGCGGTGCTGGCCGGGGCGAATAGCGCGCCGGTTCCGGTCTGGGTTGATCCGTTCTGGCATTCGAGCAACTCACTCCAGCATGACATTGCGTTGGTGGATGTCCGCACCCGCGAAGTGCTTTGGCTCAACCGGCAAAATTTCAAGCGCCAAGATCCGCGCGACGCCGAAGTCCTGACGGAAAGTCTGGCCGCCACCCTGCGGGACTTGCCGGCTTCAGCGAACCGGTGAATGAACAATCCAACCCGCATAGAAAGTAGTAAAAAACACCGACCTCGAATAATCCGCGCCGCAGGACTCAGCTGGCTGGTCGTTAGTGTTTTTGGTTAGCGGACTGCCGCTAGAACGTTGATTTTATTCAATGGAATCAGGCGGTTTGTCCCAGCAGATATTGAATGACCTCGCCGGCCGTGTAGGATTCGCGGCCCGGCCGGAGATAACGCGCGATGTGCAGCGCATCGTTGCCGGCGGTGACCAGCGGCAGATCCAAACCGGTTTCCGCGCGCACTTGCGCGAGGCCGATGGTCGAGACCAGGCCGTTGCAAACGCATTGGCGGCCTTCCGTTTCTTCGAGCGCGCCGCCTTTGCGGACGAAATCTTCCGCCGGTTCCGCCGGGCACCGATAGCCGACCGTGCCGTCCGGCTTGCGGTAGGCGTGCCGGAGATACCCGAGATCGCACAGCCGCGAGCGAGTCATGCTCGCCGGATCGTCCGACAGCGTGCCGGGCAATTGCAACACCTTGAAGGGAAAACCGGTGGGCGATGCGAGCGGGTCGGTGAACACGCGCGTCTGACCGGCGAGGCTTAATTTAATGGCCTGCTGTTTGAGATCCGGGCGGACGCCGGATTCCTCGCAAAACGCAAAGGCCGTGCCGACTTGAATGCCCGCCGCGCCGAGGCGCAGCGCTTCTTTTAATTTCTCCGGCTGGCCATACGAACCGGCCAGCCAGAACGGCAGGCCCAGCTCGCGGATTTTATCCAGATCCGCCACGTCGCGTGGGCCGTAAATCGGTTCGCCGCCGGCGTCCAATTGCATCGGGCCGCGCGGCGGGGCGTTGTGTCCACCGGCCGTTTCACCTTCCACCACGAAGCCGTCCACCTTGCCGCTGGATTTGCGCGCGAGCGTGATGGCGAGCGTGGCTGAGGCGACGATGCCGAGAAACTGCGGGCGCTTCAGCTTCGGGGCCGGCCCGCGATAAAATTCTTTCGGGTCAAATTTGCAGAAAAATTCCTCGCCGGGCAGCGCGCCTTCGACATCAATTTTTATTTCCACGGCTTCGCCGTTCGCGAGTTGGTCGAGCACGCCGGGAATCGCGCGCGGAATGCCCGCGCCCATCAGCACATAATCCACGCCCGCGAGCATCGCGCCGAACAGCGAGGGCAGGGTGGGGAACTGGATTTTTTCCAGAAAATTGATGCCCACCAGACCGGCGTGATTTTCTTTCGCCAGAAAAACCTCGATGAAATTAGCCGCCACCGTCAGCGCGATGAAATCCGGGCCGGGCTGCATCACCGGCAGCGGCGAGAGTTTGAACGGCGCGGTAGCCGCTTTGCCGCCGGGAATAAAATAATCCGCCAGGATTTTTGCCGCGACGCCGGGCACGGGAAAATGTTCCAGCGCGTGGCGCATCTGGCCTTCGGGATCACCGACCTGCAAGCGGCGGGCGAGAATGGCGGCGAGCGCCGTGCCGGAGACGACGCCGAGCTGACCGGCCTGAGCCACCGCGCGGGCCAACCGCCAGTCGGAAACACCGGCACCCATGCCGCCCTGAATGATCGTGGGATGTGACATAAAAACGGAATTCATCAGCACCAAGAGTCTTTTAGAAACGAGTGCGCTTGTAAACGATAAGTTTACAGTGGCAAAAAAACAAGGAGTTTGCTCGCCCACTTATGTTTTGCCGCCGCAATTTTTAGCCCGAACTCCGAAGTGAAAACGAAGGGAACGCCGCCCGCCGCTTGTCGGGCAGGCTTTCAGCCTGCCAGTTCACCGGACTTTCCAGTCCGGTATCTTTTGGAACGGGCGACTGGAAAGTCGCCCAAACCCGCAGGCTGGAAAGCCTGCGCCACAACCAAGACCGACGTTTCACTTCGGAATTTGGGTTTAGCCGACGTTGCCGGCGGAAGATTCGGTCGGCGGCCGGGTCACCGGCCGGCGACCGCACCCGGCGTGGCGCGATGGTAGATGCGCCATTCAAAACCGTTGAGATGAAAGGCCGGCAGCGGCCCGGAGTCGGAGCTTTGCAGACTGGTAATTTTCACCGGCGAAAAACCCTCGACGTTCTGCAAATCCACTTTGCCGGAAATCGGTTGGTTGGAAAGGTTGATCACGACGAGCAGTTCATCCTTGCCGTCGGCCCGCCGGAACGTGAGGAGCTTGGCTTCGTCGGAGTTGTGGAGCCACTCGACGTCGCTGGTGCGCAGGGCGGCGTATTGTTTGCGGAGCTGGATGAGGTCGTGATAAATGCTGGTGAACGCCGGGCGTTCGCTCGGATGCGGATGCCAGCAGATGTTCAGCTTGTCAAACAGCGCCGGGTCGGCCGATTCCGTGGCGTCGCCGACTTCCATGCCATTGTAAAGCAGCGGCACGCCGTCGAGCGTGAACATCAGCGCGGAGGCGGCCAGCGCGCCATTGAAACCGTAGCGAGCCACGGCGCGGCTTTCGTCATGGTCGTCGGAGATGCGCAGGCGCAAAGCGTCTTTCGGCCATTGCGCGTGGCTTTCTTCCCACGAATGGCGGATCTTGTCGGCGGGTGCGTTGTGCAGCAGCACATCATTCACCGTCCACATGAGCTTCCAGGAATAGTCCAGGTCAAACGCCTTCACGAGTAGTTCCGGTTTTTCACCTTCGTCGAGCAGAATAATGTCGGGCTTGACCTTGGAAAGTTCGGTGCGGACCTGTTCCCAAAAATCCGTCGGCACCATCGGGGCGGCATCGCACCGGAAACCATCCACACCCGCTTCGGTGATCCAATACTTGAGCATCGTGATCATGTAAGTGCGGAGCGCCGGGTTGGCGTAGTTCAAGCCGGCCACATCGGTCCAATCCGGCACCGGTGGAATCACCTGGCCCTTGGCATCCTGCTTGTAAAAATCTTTATGCGCCATCATCACGCTGTCCCACGCGGTGTGGTTGGCCACCAAATCCATGATGACCTTCATGCCGCGCTGATGCGCCCCGCTGACGAGTTTTTTGAAATCAGCCACCGTGCCATAGTTGGGATCCACTGCGTAATAGTCCCGGATGGAATAAGGACTGCCCAAGGCGCCTTTGCGGGCTTTTTCGCCAATGGGATGGATGGGCATCGTCCACAGAATGTTCACGCCCAAGCTGTGCAAATCGTCGAGTTTGGCGGTGATGCCATTGAGATCGCCGGCGGCGGAGAAATTGCGCGGAAAAATTTCATAGACCGTGCCGGACTTTAGCCAGTCCGGCGATGGACGCGCCGTGGAGACATCAGCCCGCGCCGCCACCGCCACGGCAGACAGGATGATGCAGTATCCCCATTTGACGGTCAGGCTGGTGATTTTTCCAGTAATACGAAATTTCATTTTTCCAATGCCAACAATTGCCCAAAG
>CAISEZ010000106.1 GCA_903884535.1 uncultured Verrucomicrobia subdivision 3 bacterium | reverse complement strand
TGGTAGCGCATAGGGGAATCGAACCCCTCCTTCAGCCTTGAGAAGGCCATGTCCTAGCCGATAGACGAATGCGCCATTGCGGAAATCCTAGCGCGCGGCCGCGCGAAGTCAACCCTGCGCCGGCTAGGTCAGATCTTCGCCGAGTTCCACGTTCCAGTAGGCAAGGTCAATGAAATGACGCCAGCTATCGTGCTTTTGCAGGCTAAAATTGATCTGCACAAATGGCCGCCATTTCGGGCGCTTGGGTTTGCGCGCGAGCCGCATGCCGGCTTCATTGGGCGTGCGGTTGGCCTTGCGCGTGTTGCAGGCGATGCACGAGCAGACGATGTTTTCCCACGACGTCGGGCCGCCGCGGTCGCGCGGGATGACGTGGTCGAGGTTCAAATCTTTCCGGTCGAACACCTCGTCGCAATACTGGCAGGTGTTTTTATCGCGCTCGAAAATATTATGCCGGGTGAACTTCACTTCCTTCTTCGGCAGCCGGTCATACATAAACAGCAAAATGATTTTCGGCACGCGGATGCGGAAGGAAATGCCGTGAACGGATTCTTCATGCGGCGCGCTGGCGGAGACATCGCGCCATTGCTGGAAATCAAAGGTGTGAAATGAGCCGTCGTCGGCGTTGGCGACGACCTGCGCCTGGCCTTGGAACAACAAAGTGAGCGCCCGGCGTGCGGTGCAGACGTTGACCGCCTGCCACAGCCGGTTCAACACCAGAACGTGTTGGTTAAGCGCTGAACTCATAGCTCGAACGCGGGTAAATTATCAAAGGCCGGCCCGCAGGTCAATTCCGTCCGCGGGACGTTTTGGTGACGCGCAGCACGGTTGCCAATTTTTTTTTACTCTGGCATTGTTGGCGGATGAAATTGTTTCTGGCCATCGCCCTGGTTTTGACCGGTCTGCTGTCGTCCGTCCGGGCGCAGTCAGGGGCGGATGAAAAATACATCGCCATTTACGGCCTCATCCAGCAGGCGGACAATCTCGTCGCCACGGGGGAGCCGCACGACGCACTCGCGGCCTATGTCGAGGCGAAGACGCAGTTGGAACAGTTGCAAAAACATTTTCCCGAATGGAACGCCAGCATCATCGCGTTCCGGATGAACTATCTGAATGAAAAAATCGCCGGACTGAAACCTCCGGCCGCCGCGCCCGTCGTGGCCGCCCCTGCCACGAATGAGGCCGCGCAAGCCGCCGCGCAATTGCAGGCTCAGCGCGATGCGTTCCAGACGCAGCTGCAGTCCGCGCAATTTGAAAATCAGACCTTGCAGGCCAAGCTCAAGGAGGCGCTCGCCGCCCAGCCCGCCGCCGTGGACGCCGACGAACTCGCTCAGGCGCGGGCGCAAATCCGCTGGTTGATGAAGGACAACGATCTGCTCAAAGCCAGCCGCACGACTCCGCCGCCGACCGTCAGCGGACCGGCACCGTCGTCGGACGAGCTGATTGATTACGTCAGAAAATATTCCGCCGAGCATCAGCGCGCCGAGAAGCTCGCGGCGGAAATGGCCGCCTTGCAGCAAAGCATGTCCAAGGCTCCGACCGACTCCACCGCCGTTGCCTCGCTGCGCGCGGCGAATGAAAAATTGAAATTGCAGATCCAGTCCTTCCGCGCGGCGGCGACCAACGCCCCGGTCGTGGAAAAACTGACCGCCGAACTCGCGGACGCCCTGACGCAAATCGCCACGCTCAAGGCCACCGTTCGCAATGTGACGCAGCAAAACACCGCGCTCGCAAAACAGGTTCGCGATCTGGCTGACGAGGTGAAAACCTCGGCCGACGATTTTGCCAAACGCATTCGCAAGCTGACGCAGGAACGGGATGATTTGCTGGCGCAGCTCGCGGCGGCGGACAAGAAAATTTCCAAAGGCAACCCGGCCGCCGACGTGGCGCAAATCACCGCGTTGAACGACCAGGTGAATGCGCTGCGCGCCCGGATCGCGGTGGACGAGGCGAAGCCGGTGCCTTACTCGCCGCAGGAACTCGCCCTGTTCCGGCAGACCGCGCCGATGGCGCCCGTCACCGAGAAAAAATCCATTCAGGAAATGCCCGCCGGCAGCGCGGAACTCGTGGCCATGGCCCAGCGCCATTTTGCCAGCCGCGACTTTGACGCCGCGGAAGCGGACTACCAGAAAATTTTGGATCGCGACCAGAACAACGGCCTGGTGCTGGCGAACCTCGCCACCATTGAATTGCAGCAGGGCAAGCTCGACGAAGCGGAGAAACACATCAAGGCCGCCGTCGCCCAAAGTCCCAACGACGCCTACAACCTGTCCACGCTGGGTTATCTGAAATTCCGCCAGGAAAAATACGACGACGCGCTTGAGGTCCTGAGCCGCGCGGTGCAGATTGATCCGCAAAATCCGGAGATTCAAAATTATCTCGGCGTCACGCTCGGCCACAAAGGCCAGCGCATCCAGGCCGAGACCGCGTTGCGCAAGGCCATCCAGATTGATCCGACCTATGCCCCGGCGCACAACAACCTGGCCGTGATTTATCTCAACCAGACGCCGCCGTTGCCGCAGCTCGCGCGCTGGCATTATCAAAAGGCGCTCGACGCCGGTCAGCCCCACAATCCTGATTTGGAAAAAATGCTCGCCGACCAGGGCGCAGCGGTGACGCCGTAATTCATCGGTGGCGAGCGCGATTGATTTGAGCTCGACGGAGTCTCGCCTCCCGAATTTTTAAAATGCTTCGCCAATCGTTTCACGAACTCGTGCTCGCCACCCGCAGCCGCGGCCTTTATGAATTCACCGGCGAAGTTGAAACGTGGATTGCCGAAAATAAATTTCGCGACGGCCTGCTGACGCTGCATTTGCGGCACACCTCCGCGTCGCTGCTCATCCAGGAAAATGCCGACCCCGACGTGCGCCGTGATCTCGACGCTTTTTTTGCGCGGCTGGTGCGCGACGGCGATCCGCTGTTTGTCCACACCGCCGAGGGCGACGATGACATGGCCGCGCACGTCCGCACCGCGCTGACCGCGGTGAATCTCTCCATTCCAGTTCATGGCGGCCGGCTTGCGCTCGGAACGTGGCAGGGAATTTATCTGTGGGAACACCGCACGCGGCCGCATTCCCGGCGCGTGGCGCTGCACTTCGTGGGGGAATAGTTTACGCGGCGACAAAAAAGGAAAGACCGAAGAGATTCAGCGGTGCGCCGCACCGAGCCTGGCCAAAGCGGCCAGGCGGATGGCCAAATGATCTCGGCTGGCCGGCGCCTTTTTTGGGTTGCGGCTAGTCTGATTAATCCCGCGCTCGCCGGGCCTCGTCTGCCAGTGTCGCCACGCCAACTGCGCGAGGTCCTCATGATTCAACGCCGCGGTTTGTTCGCCGGTGCCGTTCATCTTGCAATGGGCTGTTTGGTTTGAAATTGGACGGGCTGGCCGGTTCGTCCGGCCCCGCCCGTCCTCCGCCCGGCAATTCGCGCGGCACATGCCTCCGTGCGCCGCGAAAAATTGCCGGGCGGCCCCACTAACTTTGCCAAACCCCTGGGCATCCCCACATTCCTCCCGATGCCCCGTCCCGCGTCCTTGGCCCGTGTTGCGAAGAAATCCATCTGTCCCTGGGCCGCCACTTTTTTGAGTTGGACAATAATATTGCCGGTGGCAGTGGCCGGGGTTTTCAGGCTGGCGGCGAGCACGGCCACCACGGCCCCGGGGCGGTGGCGGCGGAGTTTTAGCCAGCGTTGCATCCAGTCGGTGATGGGTGCGGGCAAGGCCCGGCCTTCGTGAATGCCGAAGAGGATGATGTCCGCTGAAGCCGCTTCGATTGCCGCCAGCTCGCGCAGCGTGGCGCAAGTCAGGACTTCAAAATTCCACCAGCGATAGAGCAGCCGCCCTTTTTTCGTGAGATTGCCTTCGAGCAGTTCCAGCACCTCGCAGACGTGGGCGGCCAGCGCGGAATCCTCGCACGTAATCACCACGTTGAGATCCTTGCCCGCCTGGTAAGGCGCTTCGTTGGGACCATTTAACACCAGATTCATGGCCGCCAATTTGAACCATCCGGCCCCGGCTGACAATTGGTGGAACCGCCCGACGCGCGTTGGCCTTGGGTTTAGCCGGCCTAAAGAATTTCCCTAGTCCCGGGCGGCGGCTTCAGTGGGCCGCCGGCTGTTTGAATTCCTCGGATTGGACCGCAAACCGAATCAGTTGGGCGGTCGTCTTGAGTTGGAGCTTTTGCCGGATGTTGGCGTTGTGCACGTCCACCGTTTTGCCGCTGATGTGCAGCAGGCGGGCAATTTCCTTGGTGGACTTGCCTTCGCCGACCAGATGGAAAATTTCAAATTCGCGGTCGCTGAGCACTTCCATCGGCGACTGGGCTTTCAGGGGCAGGCCGGAGAACCGCCGCAGCAGGCGCTCGGACAATTCCGGGCTCGTGTAAAGGTGCCCAGCCAGCACCTGCCGGATGGCCCGCACCAGTTCTTCAGACGGCTGCTGTTTGGTGATGTAACCGCTGGCGCCGGCGCGCAGCATCCGCTCGGCGTAAAGCGATTCTTCGTGCATGGAAATGGCCAGGATGGCCAGTTGCGGATGCAGCGCCTTGAGATCCTTGACCAGTTCCAGCCCGTTTTTGCCGGGCAGGGTGATGTCCATCAGCACCAGATCGGGCGCGGATTGGGCGACGGCTTCCACGGCCTGCCGGGCATTTTCCGCCTCACGGCAGACGATCAAATCCGGCTCGCGGCCAATCACGCCGCGCAGACCTTCCCGCATCATCGGATGATCGTCCACGATGAGAATTTTTTTTCGCGCCACGGTTTTGGTCGGACTGGGCTTGCGTTTGGTCATATCATTCCTTTCTCAACTTTTTTAATTTTTTCGCCGGCTGGGCTGCCGGCAACGGATTCGCGCCGGTCAAATGCACGGTGCAGACCACGGTGGTGCCGCCCTTCGCTTCTTTTTGGATGGCCAGCGAGCCGCCGATTATCCCAGCGCGATAGCGCATGATGCGCAGGCCCATGCCGGTTTTTTTTCGCGGCCGGGCGGGCAGGCCCGTGCCGTCATCCCGCACCAGCAAACCAATCCGGCCCGGCGTCGCGGTCAGGCCGATTTCGATGCAGCCGGCGCGACCGTGCTTGATGGCATTGGTGATGGCTTCCTGGGCGATCCGGAATAAATGCGTCGCGACCGCATTGTCCGCGACCCAGACCGGCCGGCGGCAGGTGAACTGGCAGCGGATATTAAATAATTTTTTGGTCCGGGCGGCCAGCGCTTCGAGCGCCGACATCAACCCCTGCGGCTCCGGTTCCACCGGATGCAAGCCCCGAGCCAGGTTGCGGGTTTGCTCGCTGGCTTCCTGGATCACCTCCAGAATCCGGCCGGCCTGCCGGCTTTCCGCACGGGCTTTGGCGGCGAGATTTTTTTTCAGCGCGCTGGTCAGGTAAGCCGTGCCGGCCAGCAGTTGGCCCAGGCCGTCATGCAGATCCCGGGCGATGCGTTGCTGTTCCCGCTCGCCGGCCTGCATGATTTCCTGCTCCAGTTTGATGCGGTCCGTGACGTCGCGCATGAAAATGGACGAATACAAAAACTGGTTCTCGCCCCAGGCATCGCTCCAGAACGAATTGGCGTCCACCAGCACCTGCCGGAGCGAGCCGTCCCGGTGCCGCCGGGTCAGGGCAAAGTTGTGCACGGTTTCCTTGGCCACCAGCCGCTCCAACAATTCGCGGCCCAGCGCCGGATCGCCGCAGAACTCGAGGAACGAATGCCCCACATATTCTTCCGCCGCGTAGCCCAGCATGTCCAGTTGTGCCCGGTTCGCGCGGAGAATCGTGCCGCTGGCCGTCAGCCAGAGCAGGCCGATGGGCGCCTGGTTGAAAAAATTCACCAGGTTGTTTTCGCTGCGGCGCAGCGCGGCTTCCGCCTGTTCGCGCGCGGCCACGCCGTCCAGCGTCGTGAGCGCAAAGGAAATGTCGTCGCTCACCTGGGTCAGCAGTTCCAGTTCGGTTTCGTCGAAGAAATTCGCGTGCGGCGCATACAATGAAAAAGCCCCGGCCACTTGGCCCGCGATCCGCACGGGGAACGCGACTAAAAATTGCAGTTTGAATTGCCGCAGCCGTTTTTCCCACGGGGCCATCCGCGTATCCTGGTCAATATTCTCGACCACGACCGGCCGGTTTTCCCGGATGGCCGTGCCCACCGCGCCGCGACCGGCGGGCACATCCTGCGTCACCACCTGGATGTTTTTTAGATAATCAGTCAGGCCGGCTTTCGCCACCGGCTGCACCGCTCCGTCCGGTGCCACCAGGCCAATCCACGCGAGTTTGAAACCGCCTTTGTCCACGGCCACCCGGCAAATCTCGTCCAGCAATTTTTGACGGTCAGCAATGTGGACAATCGCATGATCCACGCCGGCGAGAATGGCCTTGGCGCGGTCGAACTGGGCGAGCCGTGCCTCCGCCTGTTTCAATTCCGTGATGTCCACCGCCACGCCCACGAGCGCCGGTTGGTCGGCCCCGGGCATCGTGAACGGAATCTTGGTGGTTTGGAGAATTCGCGTTTGCCCGGCGGCGTTGGTCAATCGTTCCTCGGCGATAAACTTCGGCCGGCCGCTGGCGATGACTGCCCGGTCATCCTGCATGAACTTTTCCGCCTGCGTCCGGTCCGGCAAGAAATCCAGGTCGCATTTGCCAACCATCTGCTCCGGGGTCAGACCACTGGCGGCCGCGCAGTCCCGGTTGACCAGGAGATGCTGGCTCCGGCGGTCCTTGACGAAAATGAAATGCGGCACCAGATCGATCACCGTGCGCAACAGTCGCTCGCTTTCGTGCCTCGCCGTCTCCGCCTGTTTGCGTTCGGTGATGTCGCGGACGATGGTGATCACGCCGATGATTTCGCCTTGGGCGTTGCGGAGCGGGCTGCTCGAATTCGAAGCCCAGCCGGCGTGGCCGCTTTGTGGCACCTGAAATTGAATTTCCTGCGGGGCGTCCTTTTCTCCCTTCAGGGCACGGTTCATTTGATTGATCACGCCCGCCGCCTCCAGAAAAGGAAACACCTCCAGCGGATGTTTGCCGATCACTTGCGCGGCGGGCAGTCCCGTCAACGCTTCCATGAACGGATTCCAAACCAGATGTTTCAGATCAAGCCCATTGACAATGATCCCCTCCTCGGCCCCGGCGATGATCTGCTGGTTGAACTGGCTGGCCTCGTGCGCCGCATTTTCCATCTGCTTGCGCTCGGTGATGTCGGCGAAGCTGAACCGGGCTTGCTTGCCCGTCACCTCGCGCATTGCCGCCACTTGCACGATCCGCCGTTGGGCCTGCGCGGTGATTAAATTTAATTCTGCGCGCTGCTGTCGGTCCGTGCGGAACACCTGGCGGGAAAACTGGTAAAACGCGTCCTGCGCTTCCGGCGGCAAAAAACGTGTGAATTTTTTCCGGAGCAACTCCTCGCGGTTCCGCCCGAGCAGTTCAGCGGCGCTGAGATTCGCTTCCAGAATCTCGCCCGACGCGTCCAAGGTCAGCAGCGCGACCGGTGCAAAATCGTAGAGATTGGCGTAACGGTCGCGCGTGATTTCCAATTCCTCTTGCACCCGGCGCAGCTCGTCGTTCTGCATCTCCAGCTCGATCTGGTGGACTTGCAGTTCCTGCACCAGCTTTTGCACGTCGTCCACCGGCATCTGCGCGACGTCGCGCCGCGTGGTGGTCAGCCGTTTTTCCGCACGGGCGCGCAGTTCTTTCGGCGACGGGGAAAGTTGGCGGCGAGTTTTCATGCGGCGGCACCTTTTCGCTTGCCGAGTGGTTTCGGTTCCGCGTCGCGTCCGGCGGTCACGTCTTCAAAGGCCAGCAGGATCATTTCCGCCGCGCCCGCCTCGCGCTTCAGCCGGCGCGCATTCAAGAGCAGCACCTTGGGCCCGAGGCCGGGAAAATTGTGGACCACTTTAAAATCCGTGAAGGTGCTTTTGGCCGGCAAAATTTCTTCCAGCAAGTGGCGCAGGGCCGGAATATCCCATTGGCCGTCGCCAATTTTGTAAATCGAGCGTTGCGCCAACTCGCGGTCGGCTGTTTTGAAGACCTGATGAAAGGCGCGGTTGGCCGACACCACGCAGAGTTTTTCGTCCAGCACCAGCAGCGGTTCGCGCACGGTGTCCACGATGCTCTCGGCATCGGCGCGGGCCTGCCGGGCCACCAGCTCGGCGAGCTTCACCCGGTTGATGTCCACAAACGTCACGACCAATCCCTCGATCACATTTTCCGTCGTGCGATACGGATGGATGCGCACCTGCCGCCATTCGCCGTCGCGGGTCTGCACTTCTTTTTCCTTGGAATTCAATTTGCGCAGCACCTCGGCGGCGTCGGCCTGCAGCTGGTCATATTGCAAATTGGACGCCAGGTCGCCGATGGGCCGGCCCACATCCGACGGGATGAGCTTGACGAGCTTGGTGGCCTCGGCGGTGAACCGCTTGATGTTCAATTTCTGATCCAGAAAAATCGTGGCGATGGCCGTGCTGTTCAAAAGATTTTGCATGTCGTCATTGGCCTGCGCGAGGTCGTCGAGCTTGCCTTGCAACTGCGCGTTGACGGTCTGCAACTCTTCGTTGAGCGATTGCATCTCCTCCTTGGACGTTTCCAATTCCTCATTGGCGCTCTGCAATTCTTCATTGGTGGACTGCAATTCCTCGTTCGTGGATTTCAGTTCCTCGTTGGACGTCTGCAATTCCTCGACCGTGCTTTGCAGCGTCTCCTTGGTGTATTGCAATTCGCGTTCCAGTTCCGGCACGCGGCCCGGCGGCGACGACATTTTTGCGCCGCGCGAGGTTTTTTTGGCGGGCGCGGAAATTTTCCCGGCCGGTTCCGTTGCGAAGGTCACCAGCAGCAAACCGCGCACGGACTCCGGCTCCGTCAGCTTGATCACCGTCAACCGCACGGAAGCATAACTGCCGTTGGTTTTCACGCGCACGCCTTCGTGGACAACCTCGCCTTTTTGCGTCGCGGCCCGGCGCAAGGCCGACGGCAGTTCGAGCCGCAAGCCTTCGCGCGCCATTTCCAAAATGTTCAAGCGCGGCTGGCCGGTGGCCGGTTCCAGATAATCGCCGGTGCGCCCGTGGATGTAGAGAATATCGCCGCGATCATTGACGATGACGCTGGCCGGCGCGTAGCGCGTCAGCAGCGTTTTCTCGATCATTGTCGAGAGGAGTTGTTTCCGCGTGCGATCCACCACGTCGCCGGGATCGCCGGCAATCGCCTTGCCTTTGGTTGCCGGCGTGGCGAAGCCGTCGGGCAGGGCTTGCCGCAGCGTGGTGTCTTTGCGCGTAAAAATTTTCCATTTCTTGTTCATAACTTCAAAGTGATCGCTTAAACCGGTGATGCTTTCCGACGAGCCGAGGAACAGAATGCCGCCCGGTTTGAGCGCGTAATGAAACATCGCCAGCAGCCGTTCCTGCGCGGCGGGCTTGACATAAATCAGCAGATTGCGGCAGGTGATGAGATCCAGCTTGGTGAACGGCGGATCCTTCAAAACACTTTGCGGCGCGAAAATCACCAGCTCGCGGATTTCCTTCCGGATGCGGTAGCCGCCGTCTTCCTTGACGAAAAAGCGCGCCAACCGTTTCGGATCCACGTCGCGCGCGATGCCTTCCGGATAAAGTCCGGTGCGCGCGGCGTCAATGGCTTCGTGGTCCAGGTCCGTCGCGAAAATCTGCACGGCAAACCGGCGGTTGAGTTGGTCCATGCATTCCTGCAACAGCATGGCCAGCGAATACGCTTCCTCGCCGGTGGAACAGCCCGCCACCCACACGCGCACCGGCGTGTTGTCCGGCCGCGCGGCCAGCAGTTGCGGCACGCTGCTTTTGGCCAGCGCCGCGAAGGCTTCGGGGTCGCGGAAAAAATTCGTCACGCCGATCAACAGTTCTTGGAACAGCAGATCCAGCTCGTGCGGATTATCCGCCAATAGCCGCTGGTATTGCAGCGGACCTTTGAGCTGGTGCACGTTGATCCGCCGCTCGATGCGTCGCCGGATGGTGTTGGCTTTATAGACGGCGAAATCGTGCCCGGTGCGGGCGCGCAGCAGCACGAGGATTTTTTGCAACGGTTCGGACAGCGTCTCGTCGCCGCCCAGCTCATGCTCGGTCGCAGAAAGATACGGGCCTTGCGCGTAGGCCAACAGTTGTTGCGGCAACTTTTCAACCGGCAAAATATAATCCACCAGCCCCGTGCCGATGGCGCTGGCCGGCATGCCGGAATATTTCGCCGAGTCGGGCGCCTGCGCCATCGTCATGCCGGCCGTGCCTTTGATGGCTTTTAACCCGAGCGTGCCGTTGGTGCCGGTGCCGGAAAGAATGATGCCGATGGCCTTGTCCTTTTGATCCTCGGCCAGCGAGCGGAAAAAATAATCAATCGGCAGCCGCAGCAATCCGGCTTCGTCCGGTTCCATCAAATGCAGCGTGCCGTGCAGCAGGGCGAGATAACCGTCCGGCAGCGACATATAAACGGTGTTCGGCTCGATCACCACGCCGTCCGACGCCGCCACCACGCGCATCCGGGTGCATTTGCCCAGCAGTTCCGGGAGCAAGCTGACGTGGCCGGGATGCAGATGCGTGACCACCACGAACGCCAGGCCGGTGTCGGCCGGCAGGTGGGAAAAGAATTTCTCCAGCGCTTCGAGTCCGCCGGCGGACGCGCCGAGGCCGACGATGAAAAATGGCGGGGGAACGGCGGGTTGCGGTGCAGATTTTTTCAAAAGTTCCGCCCCGGAATTTTTCCCTCGCACCAATGCCTTGTTTGATTTCTGCTTGCTGGCCATACCATGAGTTCACGGCAGTGATTCACCAACGGCTACGCGGAAATCTTATCAGGCCGGGCCGAACTTCAAAGACAATTGTCGGCGCGGCCGCGCGCGGCCCGGTCCGGAACCAAAAGCGCCGGCGAATAAATCTCGCCAACTGCGCCGTCCGCTGGCAGTTTGCGCGGATGATGCGCGCAGCAAAATTTCTCCTCGGCGGACTGGCGGCGACGGCGTTTTTTTCGCTGGCCGCGCACGCCGCCACCGCCACCAACGCCTTTGGTTTCAGCGGCAAGGAAATTTATCCCGTTGACCAGCAGATCACGCAGCTCCACGTGGCGGACATTGACGGCGACGGTTTGAACGACATTATCGTGGTCAACAATCTCCGCGCGAAAATCAACCTGCTTTACAATCTCACCGGCAAGACCAACCGCGCCGATGCCAAGCCGCCGCGCAAATTGGAGATCAACGAGCTGCCGCCCGACGCGCGCTTCCGCATCGATTCCATTCCGTCCGAGGAACGCATCTCCGCGCTGGTCGTCACGGATTTGAACGGCGACGGCAAGCCCGACCTGGTTTATTTCGGCGACATGAAGGATTTGATCGTCATTTACAATCGCGGCACCAATGGCTGGAGCGAACCGAAGCGCTGGCACATTGACGACGGCCGGCTGGACGCAAATGCGCTCGCCACCGGCGATCTCAACGGCGACGGCCTGACCGACATCGCGCTCCTCGGCGACAACGGCGCGATTTATTTTCTCGCGCAACAGCCCGACCATACGTTTGCCGAGCCGCAGAAAATTTCCTATTCCGGCACGCCCAAGGCCATCCAAATCGTGGACGTGGACGGCGACGGCAAGAACGATCTGCTGCTCGTGGATTTCGACAGCCTCACGCCGTTTCGGTTCCGCCTGCAAAATGCCGGCGGCCAGCTTGGGCCGGAAATATTTTTCAAATCGCAGCCGGTGCGTTCGTTCTGCGTGGACAATCTGCTCGGCGGCAAAACCAATTATCTCGCGTCCATCGTCGCCGCCACGGGCCGCGCGGAAGTGTCCGAGTTCACGCGCAAACCGGCGGAGCTGTTGTCCGGCGTGTTCAAGCACGGCCAGTTCCAAATCCAGCCGCTCAACAAAACCGACGCGCCGCAGCGCGGCGTGTTGTGGGCCGACGTGGACGGCGACGGTCGCGCGGACCTGATTGTGGCCGAGCCGGAAAGCGGCCAGCTCTCGGTTTATTTGCAGTCGGCCGACGGCACGCTCGCCGCGTCAAAAAAATTTCCGTCGCTCGCCGGCGTCACGCAGATCGCCGTGTCGGATTGGAACGCCGATGGCCATCCGGAAATCTTCTTGTTGAGCCACGACGAAAACGCCGTGGGCGTCACGTCGTTTGACAAGAACGGCCGGCTGCCGTTTCCCACGCTGCTGCCGCTCGACGGCAAGCCGCTGGTGATGACCACCGGCGTGTTCAAGCGCGGCGCCAAGCCCGCGCTCGCCGTCATCGTGGACAAGGACGGCGCGCGTTCGCTCGTCACCCGCACCGCCGAAGGCAAAATCAAATCGCAAAAGTTGAGCGACAGTTTCAAATCCAATCCCGCCTCGCTCACCGTGCAGGATGTGGACCAGGACGGTCTTGCGGATTTGGTCGTGCTGATTCCCTACGAAAAGATCAAAGTGCTGCTGCAAAAGAAAGACGGCGCGTTTGAAGAGCGCGACGTGGATCCGCCCGGCGGCGCGCTGGAACAGCCGTGGCTCGCGGCGGCCGATGTGGACGGTGACGGCAAGGCGGAATTGTTGTTGCCGCAGAAAAATTTCATCCGCGCCGTGGTGCTGGAACACGGGACCGGTGCCGGCGGCACGCCCGCCACCAACTGGATTTTCCGCGTGAAGGACCAGATCAACGGCGCGGCCAGCGACTCGCGCATCATCGGCGCCACGGCCGTGGCCAACGGCACCAACGCCGTGCCGGCGCTCTTTCTCCTCGACGCCGAACACCGGCAGTTGACGCTCAGCGAACGCGACACCAACGGCGTGTGGCAGGTGACCCGCAATCTGCCGCTGCCCGTCTCCGCGTTTGCCAGCGTGCAGCGCGTGACCTTCGGCGGCACGCCCAGCGTGGCGTTCGTCGGGCAGGGCGCGGTTGCGTGGCAATCGCTCACCGGCAACATCTGGCAGCTGGCCAAGCTCGATGATTATGACACGCCCATCAAGGATGGTTTTCTGAACGACCTGATTGCCGGCGATCTCACCGGCAGCGGGCGCAAACAGCTCATCTTTATGGAGACCGCGAAAAATTATCTGGACCTGGTTGCCTTCGACGCCCACCGCAAGCTGGTGCCCGGCGACCGCTGGCAGGTGTTTGAATCGCACACGTTCCGCGGCGCGCAGAACGCGCTGCCCGAGCCGCGCGAATGCGCCGTGGCCGACGTGACTGGCGACGGTAAAAATGATCTGATCGTCCTCGTCCACGACCGGATTCTGGTCTATCCACAGGAATAATTCAGTAGCAGCGGACGTGAGTCCGCTCAAATTGTTCCGTGGGTAACGCGGCCCGCTGCCGGCTCCGTCAAGGTAAGGAAAAATTCGTCAACGCCTGCGCGAAATCAAGTTTGCGCAGCCTATCCTGATATTAGGCCACATGGTCATATCTTACTTCACTTTCGTATGCTGAAACTCATACAGCAAGAACAAACAAAACAAAGCGAACACCACGAAAATAAAATCCCAGACGGCCTGCTTGCGCCTCCGCCGAAATAACTCAAAGATACCAATCCCGAACAAGGCTGCACAGGCAAAGTAATAGCTCACAAGAACTGGTGCCGCTACATCTTGCTGCTGCATGAGAACAGACCAAGGTGGAAACGTGTCAGAGTCCAGCCTACGAATACAGACAACCAATGTCGGAAATGCCAAAACCACCCAGACCTTGAGGCCAATCGGCAACAACTCAAACCATCCCCGCTGATTTTTCGGCAAAATTTGCATGGCGCGTAATGTGGCCTAACAGTTAGTAGGCGGCTGGCTTTGCAGCCTATCCTCGGCCAAGCGCAGCCTATCTTTTTTCATGGTTCGAGCTTTAATCCGTTTGAATAGGTTGTCGAGCGAAATCAGAGTGGTGGAGCAGGGCAAACCTGTCGCGCAGGCTTTCCAGCCTGCGGGTGCCCGGAACTTTCCAGTTCCGGGTTTTGCTGGTTTCGCGTTGCCATTCCGTCGAGAGAGAAACTGGCGGTTGGAAAACCGCCCCCACCCGCAGGCTCGAAAGCCTGCGCTACACCTGACCCACCGCATCTTTGTCGTTGCCACGCGCGGGCGGCGGTTTAACTTGTGGCTCATCAAATGAAAACTTTTTCGCTGGCACTGGTTTTGGCGGGGTTCACGCTCTCCCGCGCGATGGCGCAGGTGGACGTGACGGTGACGATGGATCAGGAACAGTTCCTGCCCGGCGAGGCGCTGCCGGTGGCGGTGAACATCGTCAACCATTCCGGCCAGCCCATCCGCCTCGGCACGACGCCGGATTGGCTCACCTTCAATGTGGAATCGTCGGAAAATTTCGTGGTCACCAAGAACAGCGATGTGCCGCTGGCCGGCGCGTTCGATCTGGAATCGTCGCAGATGGGCATCAAGCGCGCGGATTTGCAGCCGTATTTCATCGTCAGCAAGCCGGGCCGTTACAAAATCATCGCCACGCTGCACATCCCGGACTGGTCGGCGACGATGGCCAGCCCGGCGAAATATTTTGACGTGATCAACGGCGCGGATTTGTGGTCGCAGGATTTCGGCCTGCCGCCCGCGCCGGGCGTGACGAACGCGGTGCCGGAAGTGCGCAAATACACTTTGGTGGAGGCGAATTATCTGAAGTCGCAACTGCGGCTCTACGTCCGGGTGACCGATGCGGCGGATGCGCAGGTGTTCAAGGTGGCGCCGCTGGGCACGCTGGTGTCGTTCAGCCATCCCGAGGCACAGGTGGACCGCACGAGCCGGCTGCATGTGCTCTGGCAGACCGGCGCGCAGGCGTTCACTTATTGCGTGGTCAATGCGGCCGGCGGTCTGGTGCAGCGGGAGGTTTATGATTATTTCACCACGCGGCCGCGGCTGGGCGTGGATGCCAACGGCGAGGTCATCGTGGTGGGCGGCACGAAGCGGCTGCACGCCGCGGATTATCCGGCGGTGAAAGCGCCGGCGGAACTGCCGGCCACCAGCGCATTGCCGAAACCGTAGGAATTA
This sequence comes from uncultured Verrucomicrobia subdivision 3 bacterium, assembly GCA_903884535.1. Lineage (GTDB taxonomy): Bacteria > Verrucomicrobiota > Verrucomicrobiia > Limisphaerales > UBA11358 > UBA11358. The sequence continues at coordinate 9,832 of CAISEZ010000106.1, read as the reverse complement.
CTGGCGCAAGTCGTCGCCGGAGGTGCCGGCGAGTTCGAGCAATTTCAAAATGTTCGTGGCGCGGGTCACGGCGTTGTTCTGCGTTTCGCCGAAGAAGGTTTTTAATTTCACGCGCACGGCGGCGACGAATTCGCCGTTGCGGTCGTGCATCGGGAGCGTCACGAGTTTCGATTCCTTGTCGCTGCCGTAGGACACGGTGCCGTCCTGGATGGCCGCCAGTTCCGCGTCGGTGCCGGGCCGGCCGATCTCGCCGGGATCTTTGCTGGCGATGATGTGCGTGGTGCCGTCGGCGCCCAGCACATAAATCCGCAGGCCGAGCAGGCGCGATTCGCGTTCCATCACGGTGTTGACGAGCTGTTGCGCCACCGGCACGCGCGGCGTGTAATTGACCTGCGCGTCGGTGAAATAACTCACCGCGTCCGACTTCGTCCAAAACCCGAGTTTGCCATCGGCAAAAGTGTTGTCGCCGAGCGGCGGCAGCGCCAGCCGGTCATCCAGCGAAATCGTGATCTGGTTTCCCTCGGCCTGCACGGCGAGCGTGTGCCAGGTGCCGGGCGCGATGTCGAGCGTCGGGCCGAGCGGCTCGGAGCGCACGCCGTTCACCATTTTGTAAAAGCGGAGGTTTTTCCCCAGCGCGCTGACGCGGCAGACGTAAAAGTTCGAGGCGTTCTGAAACCGGAACACCACGCCGGCCATCTGCTCCACGGTGCCGCTGACAATCTTGAACCGCGTGGTGAATTTGAAATCTTTGAAGATCTCGCCGTTGTAAACAAAGATTGGAAAATGTTCGTCCGTCGCATCCTGGCTGGTCTGGGCCAGCACGCCGTGGCGCGAAATGTTCGGGGCCTGGTCGGTGAACGGCGCAAACGCGGACGGCACGTCGTCGGCCACGATTTTCCACACGCCGGGCGCGCCGCCGCCGGCGACCACGCTGGAAAAATTCGTCGGCGTGGTGCCCGCCGGATAATCGCCAAAATTAAAATGCAGTTCCGCCGCGGACGCCGAAACCGCCAGCGCCGCGCCGAACAGCCAATGGAAAATTCGCATCGGCCCAGCGTAACAAAACCGGACGCGCTGGCAAAATAGTTTTGCCAATTGCCGGCGGATGCACAAAATGGCGGATGCAAATTCCCCGTGCTCACCTCGCCTTGGCCGTCGCTGTTTTGACCGCGGCTTTTCCCGTCCACGCTGCGGACTTGAAACTCGCCGCCATTTTCGGCGACAATATGGTGCTGCAACAAAACCTGCCAGTGCCCGTCTGGGGCTGGAGCGCGCCCGGCGCGGAGGTGACGGTCAGCTTTGGCGGCCAGGCCAAATCCACGAAAGCCGGCGCCAATGGCAAATGGCTCGTGAAGCTTGGAAAATTAAAAGCCTCCTTTGAGCCGCAATCACTGGTGGTCAAATCCGGCGACACGAAAATTTTTACGAACATTTTGGTCGGCGAAGTGTGGCTCGCCTCCGGCCAGTCAAACATGGAAAAACCCATCGGCAATCAGCCCGGCCAGAAGCCGACGTTCAACGCCGAGGCGGAACTGGCGGCGGCGAATTATCCGAACATTCGCATTTTCAAAGTGGAAAAGATTTTATCGGCGACGCCGCTGGCGGATTTGGAAAAGTTCGACGGCTGGCAGGCGTGCAGTTCCAATGCGCTCGACCGCACGCATTTTTCCGCCGCTGCGTATTTCTTCGGCCGCGAGATTCACACCAACCTGAACGTGCCGGTCGGCTTGATCGAATCGTCGTGGGGCGGCACGCGCATCGAACCGTGGACGCCGCCGGTCGGGTTTGAAGCGGTTCCCTCGCTGGCAGCGCTGGCGCAGACCAAGCTCAGCACGAACAAAATTTCCAACACGCGGCCGATGGCAATTTACAATGCGATGATCGCGCCGCTCGCCGGCTTCGCGCTGCGCGGCGCGCTCTGGTATCAGGGCGAATCCAATCTGATGGGCACGAATGCCGACAATAATTACCGGCTCTATCCCGACATGATGGCCGCGCTGGTCGGCGGTTGGCGGCAGATCTGGGGCGAAGGAAATTTCCCGTTTTATTTTGTGCAGATTGCGCCGTTCAAATATTACGGCGGCAAGGTGCACCGCGTGAACTCGCCGGAGATGCTGCCGGAATTCTGGACGCTGCAATCGCAGGCCGCGCGCCATATCAAACACACGGGCATGGTCGTGACCACGGATTTGGTAAACAACCTTGATGACATCCATCCGCGCGACAAGGCCAGCGTAGGTCACCGGCTCGCCCTGTTGGCGCTGAATGAAACTTACGGCAGAGAAGTGGTCAGTTCCGGCCCGGTTTTCCGCAAATACAAAATCTCCGGGGACAAGGCCGTGCTGAAATTTGAACACGCCCAGGGCGGATTAAAGAGCAAGGACGGCCAGCCGCTGACGTGGTTCATGCTTGCCGGCGCGGATGGAAAATTTGTTTCTGCCGACGCGAAGATCGTGGGCGACACCGTGGAAGTGTCTGCCGCGGGAATCGCCAAGCCGGCCACGGTTCGCTTCGCGTGGGATGAATCCGCGCAGCCGAATTTCTGCAACGAGGCCGGTCTGCCCGCCGAGCCCTTCCGCACGGACGAGCCGGTGAATTGAATGGTTTGGACCGCGCTGGCAGAGCAAAGCGGCGACGGCGCTTTCGGGCGGAGGATGAGCTTGGAAATTCAGTGCGCCTTGTGCGTGCGAAAGCGGTGTCGCGCTGAGCTTGCCACCCAGTCCAAGATTGCCGAAGCGTCTCACCTTGCATGGAATTGCGCTCGACAAAAGAATGGGCCGGAAATAGCGTCTGACTTGAAAGCAAAATTTAAGTTGTGAACTTTAGGATCGGCATTGTTCTCGCCCTGCTGGCACTGATGTTTTGTGCTGTCGGTTGTTTCACGGCTGGCCATCAGACTGCCAACGAGCCGAGTTATCAAAACCGGCGGTTGAGCGAATGGTTGCGAGACTTCGACAATTACAATCTGCCGCCGGAACGGCACGCGCTGGCAGCGGACGCCGTGCGGCACATCGGTTCGCCCGCCGTGCCGTTCTTGGTGGAACGCTTGAGCGAGAAACGGTTGGAGCAAACAAGAGTTGAAATGCAAAAATGGCGTGACCGGCAAGAACGAGGGGTGTTCAACGCCGATCGTCCGGCAATCCCAGAACGCGAAGCACTGGCGGCTTTGGATGCGCTTGGTCCCGAAGCGGTGGATGCGTTGCCCGCACTGGAAAAATTATTACAGCATGATCCGCCTGACTACCAGGCTCTTTATCTCGCCGCACGAATTGGTCCGGCTGGCGTGCCGCTGTTGACCAAATCTCTCACCAACGAAAACAAAGCAGTAAGGCTGGGAGCGCAAGTATGTTTGGACATGATGAATTCAGGTTCAGAAGTTTTGTATCCCAAAATTCCCGTCGGCCCGAATGCATCTTCTTTTGAAAGTCGAATATGCGCGTTCAATTCGAAAGTGCTGCACGCTGCAGCGAAGGAATACATCAAGAACCATCCAGAGAGTGACCTTCCAAATGATTTGAATCAAACTTCACCACCGTTCTTGCCGCCGCCGGGAGAAGTTATTTCATCTGCGCCAGAATCTGGTCGGTGATGGCTTTCACCGCGGCTTCGGCGTCGGGGTCGAGGCCCACGGTGGGTTCGCTGGACGTGTTGGTCTGGCTGGTCGCACCGGGACGCCAATCACCGCTGTCACAGAGTTCGCATTCTTTCATGCCGATGCGCGGGTCGACGAACCCGAGGCTCTGCTTGATGTTGAGAATCTCCTTCATCTGCGGTCCGGTAAAGGTGTTGATCGGCTTGCCGAGCTGGCCGGCCACCACAATCGTGCGGCAGTAGGCTTCGATGATTTCCATGCGCCAGTAGGCTTCCTCGATGTTGTTATGGCTCCAGGTCACGACGCCGTGGTTGGCCATGAGGATGGTGTTGTAATCGTCGGTCATGTCGGCGACGAGCTTGCCCATTTCCGGCGAACCGGGCGTGCGATAGGGAGCGACACCGACGGAGCAGAACACTTCGTATTCCGGCAGCATGCAGGTGGGCGGCGCCTGGCCGACGACCGCGAATGCCGTGGCGTAAGGCGGATGACAATGGCAGGTGGCAATAGCCTTGGGCTGCTTCTTCATCATCTGCAAGTGCATGAGAATCTCGCTGGTGCGCTTCTTGGTGCCGCAAAGCTGATTGCCCTCGAAGTCCACGAGGCACATGTCCGACGGTTTGAGCGAGCCTTTGCTGACGAGCGTGGGCGTGCAGATGGCGATGTCTTCGCCGACGCGGATGGCCATGTTGCCGCCGTTGCCGTCCACATACGCGCGCTTCCAGAGGCGATGACCCATCTCGCAAATCTGTTCCTTCAAGCTGTGTGCGTAGGGGGAATTGAAGAACGCTTCCAGTTCCGCCTTCGGCGACTTGGAGCTGAGCTTTTTGGTCGGCGGAGAAAGCTTGTCCGCAGTGACGGGCGCAGCGGTGGCCGTGCCGGTGGCAATGGCGCGCGCGCCGGTGGTTTCGATGTCCTGCAAAAGTTCGCGCGCGGACGGCGTGACGATGGCGTCGGCGGGGATGTTGACACCCTGGCCGGTGCGGATCATTTCCTGAATGTCACGGACACTGATAACTTGGCTCATATAAAATTAACTTGGTTGTAGCGGCGCTCTGTGAGCACCGACATTGCTGACTTCCACGAGCGACGGTCATAGACCGCCGCTATAATTTCAACCCTTCCAAGGGTTGTAAAACATTTCGTCCACCAATGCGCAATTGATCGCGTCAATCGGCGGCCGCACATCGAACGGTTGCGCGGCTTCCGCGCCTTCTTCGTAACCGATAATGTCATTCACGCCGCCGCCAATGTCGTCATACACGACGAGGCTCGGGTCGGTGCCCATGCCCGGCTTGGCGTCGATGCCTTTGCCGTATTGCTCGCGGCTCAGCGGGCTGACCACCAAGAAACGTCCGCCCTTCAGCAAATCAACCGACTTGCTCAACGTGACGCGACCGATGACAGTTCCGAGTTTCAAAATTTATATGCGTTTGCCCGGCTCGTGTTCATCCACAACTCCGACCACTAGCCACCGCACCGGACTTTTGTCCACGCCGACCGCCTTGCGTGCCGCGATGCCGTCCGACGAAATCACCACCTGCTGATGCATGCCCGCGCCGTGCGAATCAATCGCGATCACCGGTGCGCCTTCCGACTCGCCGCCCTTGCCGATCGGCTGGCAAATCACCAAACGCCATGCATCGAAACTCGGATGTTTTCGAGTCGCCACGATGTTGCCTTCGACGCGGGCGAGCAGCATTTAATAAATCCTCAAGTTATCCACCATCACGCAGCGGCGGACGCGCGTGAAGGTGCGGGGATTGGTGATGCCTTCGCCCGTGGGCGTGGCGACCGAAAAACTTAAATAACCTTCGCCGCCCAAGCCGAGCCCGGCCGTGGACGGACCGTTTTTAACGAACAATGTCGTATCCATCGCGCGCGCCATGGCCGTGATGCTTTCGACATCGTGCGAATGGATGATGGCCGTGTGCTTGTAATTGTGTTCCGATTCCAGCGAGCGTTCGATGCCTTCCTCGACGCTCTTCACGCGCACGATGGGCAGCATCGGCATCATCTGTTCCTCCTCGACGAACGGATGCTTGGCATCGGTTTCGCCGAAGAGCAACTGCGTGCCGAACGGAATGTTCACGCCCGCCGCCTGCGCCAGCACGGACGGATCCTTGCCGATGAAATCTTTGTTGGTGTGAGCCTGCGCGCAACCCCCGCCTTGGCCGGGCGTGATGGTAAATGCTGCTTTGGTCAGATTTTCGACCTGCGCCGAATTCAATTTCACCGCGCCATTTTCGGAAAGTCTCTGCATCAATTTGTCCGCGACTTGGTCGAGAACAAAAACCTGTTTCTCACCGATGCACAAAAGGTTGTTGTCAAACGCCGCGCCGGAAATGATTGCCTTGGCCGCACGTGTCGCACAGCAAGTATCATCTACAAACACAGGCGGATTTCCAGGGCCGGCGCAAATCGCGCGCTTGCCGGTTTGCATCGCGGCTTTCACAACCATCGGTCCGCCGGTGACGAGCAGCAGCCGTGTGTTTTCGTTTTTGCAGAGTGCATTAAAGGAATCCAAGGACGGCTTCTCGATGATACACGCGATGTTCTCGATGCCGGTCTCGCGATAAATCGCCTCGTTGTAAGCGCGGATGGCAATCGCCGCACAGCGGGCGGCGCTCGGATGCGCGTTGAAGACGACAGAATTTCCGGCGGCGCAAATGTTGACAATGTTGCCGCTCAATGTGGGAATGGAATGTGTGCTGGGCGTAACCGCGCCAACGACGCCGAACGGCGTGTATTCTTCCAGGGTGATGCCGTGATCGCCACTGCGCGCGTCTGGCCGCAGCCAGTCCACGCCGGGCACGAGCTTGATGATTTGCAGCTTCGCGATCTTATGATCAAGGCGACCGATCTTGGTCTCATCAAATTCAATCTTGCCCCAGGCTTCGGCATTTTTCTCGGCGAGCGCCTTGACGATTTCTTCAATTTTGCGGCGGGCGGCGATGCCTTTTTCCTTGAGCTGCAAAAACGATTCCTGCGCCGCGGCACAAGCTTCTTCCGCTGTCGCGAATACGCCGAACTTGCCGCGCAAGGCCGGCGCGGCTGAAGATTTTTTCACGTTGCAACCGCACGAATCCGACTTCGGCGCGGGCGCGGACGGAGCCGGGGACGGCTTGGTGGTCGTGGTGGCGGTGCCGCCAAGTTTGCCTAGCACTTCGGCCACCACGTCACGGATCAAAGTTTCATTCACGGCGCTCATAATTTAATCAACGGTTCTTTGCGCTAAAAATTTCCTTGCCGAAAACATCCACGCTGTCCACGAGGCCGATGACGACGGCGTCCACCGGCGCTTCTTTCATGCCGGGCGCGAGCCGCGCGCTGCTACCCTGGCAAAACAAAACCAGTTCGCCTTCGCCAGCACCGAGGTTGTCCACGGCCACGATCGTGTTCGCGCCCGGACGAAATTTCGTCGGATCTTTTTCGTCCACGAGCTGCGGGCGGAGCAGTAACAGTTTGCGGCCCGACATGTTCGGATCTTTCTTGGTGGCGACCACCTGGCCTTCGACTTTGGCGAGGAACATAGATTTATTTTGGGAGCGCAGGCCGCCGGCCTGCAATTCTCGGCGGCTCGCCGAAAATTTCGTCGAATCATTCAGTTCAACGATGAATCCGGCGGGCCGCCGGATTCAGCACACGGGCCGCGTGCGCTCCCCGCAATTTATTTCTTTTTCGGCAACACCGCTTCGACATCCGCATGCGGACGCGCGATGACGTGGACGCTGACCAATTCGCCTTTGATGGCTTTGATGGCCTGCGCGCCGGCATCGGTGGCGGCTTTGACGGCGGCGACATCGCCGACGACACACGCGGTGACGAGGGCGTTGCCGACCTGCGTCATGGGGCCGACGAGCTCGACGTTGGCGGCTTTGAGCATCGCGTCCGTGCCTTCAACGAGGGCGACGAGTCCGCGGGTTTCGATCATTCCAATGGCTTGTGGCATATAATTACTTTTGGTTGTTGGTTGAGAGTTGTTGTTGATAAATAAATTTTAACCACGGATTAACACGGATGCACACGGATCAAATCCAAATGCAACCGGAGCGCGGCCTTCAGGCCGCTTCACCGTGCGAACGGCAAACCCGCATGGACATTGAAGCGGGCTAAAGCCCGCGCTCCGTCCGTATCCGTGTTTATCTGTGTTCATCCGTGGTTAATTCTTTTTGGTTTCGAGAAAACGCTTTGCTTCCCGTGCGATGACAAGCTCTTCGTTCGTGGGAATCACAAAAATCTTCACGGCGGAATCTGCGGAGCTGATGATGGCCTCGGTCGCGCGGCAGGAATTATTTTTCTCCGCGTCCAGCTTGATGCCGAGGTTTTCCAGATTCGCGCAGATGGCGGCGCGCAATTCCGCGCGGTTTTCACCAGTGCCGGCGGTGAACACGATGGCGTCCGCGCCGTTCAACTGCAAAAAGTAGCTGCCGATCCAGTGCCGGGCGCTCGCGACGAAAACATCGAGTGCGAGCTTGGCGTTTGCATTGCCTTTGCTGTCGGCATCGGCGATGTCGCGCACATCATTGGAAACGCCACTGACGCCAAGCAAGCCGCCTTGTTTGCTCAACTGCTTCTGCGCTTCTTCAACCGTGAGGCCGAGCGTCTTCACCGCGTAGGGCAACGCTTCCGCGTCGAGGTCGCCAACGCGATTGTTCTGCGGCAAACCCGACTGCGGACTCATGCCCATGCTCGTGCCGATGGACGCACCGTTCAAAATTCCCGTCACGCTGGAACTGCCGCCGAGATGGCAGGAAATCACACGCAGCGGCGCACCAGAAATTTTCGCAGCGCCGTTGTTCACATAAAGCTGGCGGGCGCGTTCGGCGACGTCGGGACGGCAGAGCAATTCCGCCGAGCGTTCGGCGATGAACTTGTGGCTCGCGCCATGAAATCCCCAGCGGCGAACGCCAATGTCCAACCACGCTTGCGGCACGGCGTAGCGTTGCGACGCTTCCGGCGCAAACTGGTGAAATGCCGTTTCAAACAACGCGATGAGCGGCACGTGCGGCACGCGCTGCGCGAACAATTTGATGCCGGTGATGTAAGGCGGATTGTGCGCGGGCGCGAGGCCGTTGTAATCGGTCATCGCCTGCAACACGCGCTCGTCGAGCCGCACGCAGCCGGTGACGTTCTTGGCGATGACGGTCTTGAAACCGACGGCGCTCAACTCGCTTTCGCTCGCGATGGCGTTCGCCTTTTTCAACTCGGCGAGGCAATCCTCAATCGCCTTGGAATAATCGGTCACGCGCTCAAAGCCGCCTTTGTGCAAAAGGCGCTCGGCGTTGTTTGAGAAATCAAACAACCGCCACTTGAGCGAAGTCGAACCGATGTTGGCCACCAAGATTTTCACGATTTAGTTTTTCATTCCCGGCACTGTGCCTTGAAAGCCTGACGCAACTTTTTCACGCGCCAAGCTCAACAGATTCAAATAATCTGGCTTAACAATTTCCACGAGAGACTTTTCAAGTTGCGCTGAAACTTTTAACAGAGCCAAATATTCAGCAGCGTGTTTGAAAGTGAATTCATCTGTGTCTTCAAATCGGGCGAGGCACTCAAATAATACGAGCGCCTCGTCGTTTGAAAGCGTGATGTTCACATCTTTTTCCATTCGTAAATCATTCCAGCCATTTTCCCAATCCGCTCAATCCATCGTGCGGACGCGGGATCACCTGGACGCTGACGACGGCACCCACTTGCGCGGCGGCGGCGGCTCCCGCATCGGTCGCGGCTTTCACAGCGGCGACATCGCCCCGAAAAAATACCGTAACGTAGCCACTGCCGACTTTTTCCCAGCCGGTGATGTGGACGTTCGCGGACTTGAGCGCGGCGTCAGCAGATTCCACGGCGGCGCAGAAGCCTTTGCATTCAATCATTCCAACAGCTTGTTTTGACATATTCGTTAAGAGTTAAAATTTTGGTTGGGTGAATTATTTTTTGGCGACGCCGTTGCCGAGGAACGCGGCGAGCAGTTCCTCGTGCGGGCGCGCGATGATGTGCGAGCCGACGAGTTCGCCGACTTTGGCGGCGGCTTTTGCGCCAGCGTCCACGGCGGCTTTCACGCTGCCGATGTCGCCCTGGGCGATGACGGTGATGAGTCCGCCGCCGATGGCGATGGTTTTGACCAACGTGACGTTGGCCGCTTTGACCATGGCGTCGCTGGCTTCCACGCTGCCGACGTAGCCCTTGGTTTCAATCATTCCTATTGCTTCGTTCATAATTTATTTTGGTTGATGGTTG
>CAISEZ010000105.1 GCA_903884535.1 uncultured Verrucomicrobia subdivision 3 bacterium | reverse complement strand
TGTTCCGTCACCTACGGCGCCGGCGGCAGCACGCGCGACAAGACGCTGATGATCGTGGACCGCATCCAGCGCGAGCACAAGCTGCCCGCCCTGGCGCATCTCACCTGCGTCAACCACACCCGCGCGGAAGTCGGCGCGCTGCTGGAAAAAATCCGCGCGCTCGACTGCAAAAACATTCTGGCGCTGCGCGGCGACGCGCCCGGCGGCGGCGACTTCTCGCCCACGCCCGGCGGCTTTGAATTTTCCGCGCAGCTCGTCGAATTCATCCGTGCCCAGGGAAATTTTTCCGTCGGCGTCGCCGGCTTTCCCGAAGGCCACATCGCCAACAAAAACGGCAAGCACGCGGACTGGCAGCACTTGAAGGAAAAAGTGGACGCTGGTGCGGACTTCGTCATCACGCAGCTATTTTTCGACAATGCCGACTACTTTGAATTCTGCGATCACGCTGAAAACAAACTGGGCATTCGCGTGCCGCTGGTGCCCGGCGTCCTCGCCATTTTGAGCGCCGGCCAGATCACGCGATTCACGCAATTGTGCGGCTCAAAAATTCCGCCCTCGCTCCGCGCCAAACTGGACGCGCTCGGCACCGACGACGAGGCGGCAATGGAGTTCGGCATTGAATATGCCACGCGGCAGTGCGAAGAGCTTTTGCGCGCCGGTGCGCCGGGCCTGCATTTCTACACGCTCAACAAAGCGCACTCCACCGTGCAGGTCTTGAAAAATCTCGGATTAGCATAAATAAATCCGTAGCAGCCGACGTGAGTCGGCTCTGACTCATTTTCCGTTTTCCGCTTTTTAGAACGAGCCTCGTCACCTCGGCTGCTACAAATATTTTACAGTCCAAGCTGGTTGGCCATGATGCCGATGACGCTCAACGGCCCCTGGTCTTCCAGTCCGTCCGCTGCTTTGTCCAGTTTTTGTAGCGAGACTTTGGCGTTCTTGTAAAATTCCTGGTCGTTCACCAGCTTGCCGACCGTGCCCTGGCCCTGGTTGATCTTGAGCAAAATCCCGTTCAGGTTCGTCATCGAGGCGGTCGTCGAATTGTAAAGCGTCTCGTCCGTGATCAGCTTGCCGAGCGTGCCCTGGCCGGCGCTGACGTTGCTCATCACCAGTTTGGCCGACGCCAAAACATCCTTGGCCGTGCCGGCGGTGTCCTGCAAATTGCTCACCGTCGTCAGCGCGGACGAATAAAGTGAATCATCATAGATCAGTTTCCCGACCGTCCCCTGGCCGGCGGCAATCTGGCTGGAAATATTTTTCACGTTGGCAATCGTGGCGGTGATCGGCGCGCTGTTCTGTTTGAAGAAATCCGTCAGCGGCCCGAGGATGTTGTCAATTTTGTCGCCGGAAAAAACCTTGGTGATGTTCTGGATGCCGGCGGCGGCGTTGTCGAGCTTAGCCATGATGGCGCTCAAATCGGGCTGCTCGGCGGATTCCAGAATGCCGCCTTCCTCCAGTTTGGTGCCATTCGGCGAACCGAAACTGACGGCCACAAAATTCTGGCCCATCAAACCGGTGAACTTGATGATCGCCTTGCTGTCGGTTTTGACGACGACGTCCGAGCGCAGCTTCATCTGCACGCTGACTTTTTCGTCGGCCAGCGCGATTTTTTCGACGCGGCCGATTTCCACGCCGGCCATCTTCACGCGGTCACCGACCTTCAAATCCTGCGCCGTGTCAAACAGCGCGCTGACGTGGTAGCCGTGGCTGAAAATGTCGGCGCTGCCGAGCGTTTCGATGATGGCCCACGCGGCGAAGACCGCGAGGATGACAAACATGCCGAGTCTGGTTTCGAGGGAATTTTTCATGGACGGAGGGATTTAGGGTTCGCGTTGAAATTCGATGTGCAGAAAATTCTGCACGAGTGGATCTTTAAAATTTTTTACTTCATCCGGCGTGCCGATGGTGACGATGCGGCCTTCGGCAATGAACGCAATGCGGTCGGCCACGCCAAAGGCCAGGTCGCGATCATGCGACACCACCAGCGAGGTGACGCCGGTGCGGCGCTTGAGTTCGAGAATCTCGTTGCCGATGACGACCGAGGAAACCGGGTCCAACTCGCTCGTCGGCTCGTCGTAAAGAATCAGCTGTGGCTCGATCACCAGCGCGCGGGCGATGGCGGCGCGTTTTTTCATACCGCCGGAAAGTTCCGATGGCATTTTATGAACCGCGTCCTTCAAACCGACATCGGTCAGTTTTTCCAAAACAATTTTTCCGATTTCGTCCGCCGGCTTGAGCCGATGTTCGGTCAGATACAGCCCGACATTTTCGCCGACGGTGAGCGAGTTCAACAGCGCGCCGGACTGGAACACGAGCGCCATGCGATATTTCACCGCGATTTCCGGCGCGGTGATGGATTCGTCATTGATGAGGATTTCTCCGGCATCCGGTTCTTCCAGGCCGATGAGATGTTTCAGCAAAACGCTTTTGCCGCTGCCGCTCGGGCCCATGATTACGAAAATTTCACCGGGCTGGACCTCGAAATCAATGCCGTTGAGCACGGCCTGGCCGTCAAATTCCTTGCGCAAGCCGCGCACGACGAGGCCGACTCCGGTGACGTTGTGGTTGGCTCCGTTCATTTCAGCAAAAAGCGGGTGAGAATGTAGTCAAAAATTACGATGAACACGATGGAGTTCACCACAGCCTTGGTGACCGAACGGCCAATTCCGCGCGGGCCGCCGATGGTTGTCAAACCCTGATGGCACGACACCGAGCCGATGATGAGCGCGAAGCAAAAGCTCTTGAACACGCCGTTGCCGACATCCTGCAGCACCACGATGTTTTTCAGATCGGAGAAAAAGGCGAGGAACGGGATTTCCATGTGGTGATTGTAATTGGCCACCACCGCGCCGCCAAACCAGCCGACCAAAATCGAAAACGTCACCAGCATCGGCAGTGCAATCGCGATGGCGATCATGCGCGGCAGCACCAGGTAGTGAATCGGATTGATGTTCATCGTGCGCAGCGCGTCGATTTCCTGATAGACGCGCATCGAGCCGATTTCCGCCGCCATCGCCGATCCGATGCGGCCCGCAATCAGAATGGCCATCATCACCGGCGCGAGTTCCTTGGCGATGGCAATGCCCACCACGCCGCCGACCGCGCTGGCCAGGCTGCGTTCCACCAGCACCGGTCCGGTCTGCAAGGCGATGACCGCGCCGATGAAAAACGACAATACGCAGACCATCAGCAGACTCGCGTTGCCGATTTCAAAAAACTGCTCAAAAATTTTATGCCGCTGCCGCCACGACTGCGGCAAAGCCAGCAGCGTGCGCCAGAACAACAGCACGACTTCACCCACATTTTCAAACATAGTCAGGTCTCATTGTGCCACCGGTTTGGTTTGTGAAACAGGGAAATAAAACCACCGCGTCCGGCTGGCTTCGCCGCCCTTTTGATACTGGAAAAGGCCGAACAGGAGCGAGATATTTTTGTGGGCCGGCGCGGTGTCGCGGCGATATAAATTCCATAGCAGCGACCGGCTGGCCGCGCCGGTTTTCGCGTTGTCCTCCGCGCGCCAGACCGACCAGAGCGGCGACCAGTTGCGTTCAATGCCGCGGTTGTCAGGCACGGCTGGCTCGAATGGCGCGAACACCTGCAAGCGTTCGTTGCCATTGAAATCGTGGCGCCAGGTGAAGAACGGCCACATGTCCACCCGCCGTTTTTCCGCGCCGGTCTGCGTGTTCTTTTCGCTGACATCGGCGTAGAGGTAAATCAAAATTTGTTTGCGCTGCTGTTCCAGCGGCTCGGCGTGAAGCTGCCGGTGCTGATACAGCGGCCAGAGCAGCGAATCACTTTCCCGTTCGGTGTTGTGCGACCGGCTGAACAGCGGGAAAATTCGCGAGGTGGTCTTGCCTTCGCCACGCGTAAAGATCACGAACGGCCACGGCCCCTGCCACTCGTGGTATTTTTTCCCGCGCTCGTCAATCCAGGTGAAAAACGGCCACAGCACGGAAGTCGAATCCCGTTGCGGCGACCGTGTCGCCAAATAAAATGGAATTTCAGCGACAATCGTTTCAGGATTTTCCGAGCCGATGCCGGTGTGCTGGCGCAGGTGAATAGGCCAGAGAAAAAAAGATTTGTCATGGCCTGGATTCATGACGGCGTCGCCAAAGCCGTTGGTCTGTGTGGTCACATCCTTGTGTTCCCTGCCGACAAACGGCCAGACCTGCCAGCCGCGCAAGCCCTCGGCATGGCGGACGTGGACGATGGGATAAAAATAATTGTCGGTGACGACGTCGTGCTTGCGCGTTTCGCTGTAAATCGGAAACAGAATAAAAAAAACATCGTGGAGCATCAGCCGGTCCTTGATGTGGCCGTAAAACGGCACGAGCGCGGTGTAGTTGTCGTTGGTGTTGGCCGAGCGCTGCTGGAAATAAAGCGGATACAGCGTGAAGCGTTTTGTGGGTGCGTCCTCGGTTTCGCCGCCGCCGGCAAAACTCAAGAGCTGACCCACCTGCCAGCGATATTGTTTTCCGTAGCGTTCGTAAGTCAGGAGCGGATAAAGAAAATCGTCCTCGTGATTTTCAATCGCCGGATTATCCGCGCGGGAAAAAAATGGCGGCACCGCCCACACCGTTCCCGAATCGGTTTCCTGCGAATAAAAAAACGGGCCGGCGGCTTCCGTGCGCCAGCCGTTTTCCAAAGTCAGTTGAAAATGATCAAAAGCAAATCCGTAACCGGATGATTCCGCTACGCCCGCCCAACCCCGGACGCACGACGTCAAAAAAAATGCAGCCGCGAGCAAGCCTTGCCACCGAAATTTGTTTTCGCTGGATGGATTTTTTTCCGTTATCGTTACTGGCTGCTTTTTCAACGGTTTTTTATGTGTTCTAAACCCACATTTAACAATGAGATTGACTTTGCACGGTTTTAACTTATGTTTTCAAGTAATTGAGGTTTTTTACCTCGGTTCCTCCTGACCCGGTGTTGGCGATGTCCTGCTGACACCGGGTTTTTCTTTTAGCGGTCGCCAGCGGCTGAGCAAATTGAGCAACGCCGGCAAAAATGTCAAACCCGCCAACATGCACGTCGCGATGCCGACCGACATGATGAACCCGAGACTGTGAATGCCGCGATGTTTCGCAAGGATGAGACTGCCGAATCCGGCGATGGCCGTCAACGCCGACACCAGCACCGCTTTGCCGGTGCTGCGGGCGAGAATCCCCGGCGTGCGCTCCTCGGCATAGCGGTTCAAAATGTGGATGCCGTTGGTGACGCCGATGCCGATGACCAGCGGCAGCGTCATGATGTTCGCCGGATTGAACGGCACGCCCTGCCAACCCATCATCCCAATCAGCCACAACGTGCCGATGGCGACGGGAATCAGCGAGAGAATCACTGCGGTCAAACTGCGGAAATGGAAGAACACCATTATCGCAATCGCGATCAGCGAATACCACGCCGCCGTGATGTAGCTATCCTTGAGTTGCGTGGTGTATTCAAACAATTGCACCGGCGTGCCGGTGATGACCGGATGATTGGTTTTCTGCGGATCGAGCGCGGTGCGCAGCGCATCGATAAACTCTTTTTGGTTGTCGCGCTGCCAGACATTTTTGCGCGGATACACCTGCAATAAATATTTTCCATGCACGCCGGCGAAGCGGTGCAGCAGCACCGGCGGCAAATCGGCCAGGCGCAAGGCCGTCCGGTCATCCTGCTGTTGCAACGTCGTGAAGGTTTCGCGCAAATCGTCGAACAAGGCCTGCTGAAATTGTCCGAGCGTGTCCGCATGTTCGGACAGCGCCACGTTGTCGCCAGCCAGCATCGCCTTGCGAAAATCCTGGACGGTGGTTTGCAGCGACGCGAATTGTTGCGCCAGCTCCGGGTGGCTGCTCCCGACGTCATCGCGCGCCAATCCCACATAGCCAGCAAAGGAATACAGCGTCCGGCTCAAGGCATACACATCCACCGGCCGCAGGTCCGACGCATTAAATTGCAGCGGGGCCACCAGTCCTTTGATTTCAGAAATCAGTTTTAGCTTGGCCTGCTGGTCCTGATCCAAAAAGCCCGCGATGGATTCCACGTCCGAAACCTCGTTTGTCAGCGCGCGGATTTGTTTTTCCAACCGCACCGCCTCGGCCAGATTGTCAGCCACCACGGCGCAGAACAGCACGGATTTGTCGGCCGAATCAATCAGCTTTTGCTCAAACACTACCGCCGGCAGCCCGGCACTCTGCATGTTCAGCAAATTGTAATCAAAGGTCACCTTGCGCAGTTGCGTCGCCGCCAGCCCGCACGTCACGACGATGATAAGCGTCACCAGCACCGGCCGCGAGAGCCAGAGGTTTTCAATCCTAGCTCGCTTGGCGTCCTCGTGAATGTTGTGATCAATCACATTTTGCCGGCCGCGCAGCAGCAGCACCGGCAGCAGCGTCAGCATCGGCACCAGGCACACCATCAGCCCGCCGCCGCAAATGATGCCCATTTCGCGGATGCCTTTAAAATCCGTGAACGCCATCGCCGCGAATGCGCCCGCCGTGGTCAGCGCGCCGGTGAAAATGCCCTGGCCGGTGAAGACCATCGCCTTCGTCAGCGCGGCTTCCTCGGTTTTGCCGTGACGCAATTCTTCCTCATAGCGCGTGATCAAATGCACGCCGAAATCAATCGCCAGCCCGATCAGCATCGGCAAAAACGTGATCGTCAAAACATTCAGATGCCCGACCGCCAGCGTCGCAAACGCCAGCGTGTAGGCCAGCCCGATCAGCAGACAAATAATCGCCTTGATGGGCCGGCCGGTTTCGTTGTAGCCGTAAATAAAAATGATCGCGCACAACACCAGCGACACCACGCCGGCCAACGTCGTGTCCTTTTGCGACTGCGTCATTTCGTCCGCGTCCAGCACCGGCTCGCCGATCAGGCCGACGTTCACGCCGGGAATTTCCCGTTTCGTTTCGACGATCAACTGCCGAAGCCGGTCAATCGCATCGCCGGTCAGGTCGCCGCTCTCCGCGTGTTTGTGAAAAATGTTTTCCCGGATGGCATCGCCGATTAATTTTCCCAACACCGGCGGTGAATCGTTTGTGGCCTGATCCGGCGCGTGCGTGGTCAGGAGGAAAAGCCGACCATTGGCAAAGGTGATGTAGTTGGACGCCACGTCGCTTTCCCCGCCGCCAAACAAGGCCGCGATGCTTGGCGGCGGCGGCGTGCCGGCGTGGTTGAGGCTTTCGCGGGCCTGCCGCAAAATGCCTTCCAGCGCGGGCACGGCTTTGACCAGCGAATCGTTCTGCGCATTTTCCTCGCGCTTCGCCGTGCGGAACTGCGTGTTGATCAGGTCAAAAAACGAAACCAGATTCGTCGCGGCGGTGAATTGCTGGACGAAGGGCAGGAAGGTCGTGAACGCGCCCTTCATTTCCACCAGATCGGATTCCTGCGCCAGTTGCAGGCCTTTGCGGCCCATCAAAGCGATGTCTTTTTGAAACAACACATCGCAAAACAAATTTGTTTCCGCCGTCAGCCGCGCGCCGAGCCGCTCGACGAACTGGCGGTTCTTCTCGATGTTCTCGCTTTCCACCACGACCACGAGATCGTCCTGCTGCGGAAATTCCTTTTGGAATTCGAGGTAGTTGTGATGGTAAAGCTGGTTGCCGCCCACCAGATTGTTGCGGTCCGTGTCGAACTGCAAAAAACCAAACGTGACCGCGAGACTGACGAAGAATAAAATAATTTGCGGCCAGACAAACCAGCGCGGATGACGGCAAACCGCCGCCGCCAGTTTGCCCAGCAGCCGCGCGAGAAAACTGTCTGCGCTCAACGGTCTCATCCGCGGCTCAACCGATCTTCTCCACGAACACCGCCGTGCCGTAGCACAAGACCTCGGTGATGCCCGGCGCGATTTCCGTGGCGTCGTAGCGCACGCCGATGACGGCGTTCGCGCCGAGTTCGCCGGCGTGTGTGAGCATCAGGTTGAACGTGTCTTCGCGGGCACGTTCGCACAGGTTGGTGTAGAGCGTGATGTTGCCGCCAAAAATGCTCTGGATGCTGGCGCCGATGTTGCCGACGATGGAGCGCGAACGCACCATGATCCCGCGCACGACGCCGAACGATTTGGTCGTGCGATAGCCCGGCAGCTCAAACGCCGTGGTCGTCAAAGGATGGGTCAGACTCATAGACCATTGATTGAACACGACGGCTCGCATCCGCAAAAGCGAAATCTCATGGCGAAAGAAACGCAAATGCTGGCAGATTCCGCAGCACGGTGAACACCAGGGCGACGGCCAGCAGTGGCCAGAGGAATTTCGTCGGGAAAAATTCGCCGTTCACCCGGCTGCGCTGTTTTTGAACCGCAAACCAGATCGCGCGAATCGCCAGTATTCCCAAGGCGAAAACGAACAGCGCATTGTCGCGCAGGGCCGTGGAAAAATTTCCGTGCAGGAGCGCGTAAAGCGCCCGCGTCATGCCGCAGCCTGGACAGTTCCAGCCGGTCAGCCGGTGAAAGGTGCAGACCGGATAAAAACCGTGCGTCGCCGGGTTGAAGAAAAAAACCGTCGCGCCCACGCCCAGCGCCGTCGCGGCCAGAAGGACGGCCGTAAATCCGGCCGGTGACAGCGGTGCGGAAATTTTTGGCGGCGTGGCGTTCATGGCTTTAGAAATGGCCAACGTGCCACAGCCCTTTCGCCGGGCTTAACGCGAGCTCCAGCAAGCCAAACCCAAAACTGAACAACAAGCTCACGCCCGAACAAATCAGGCCGGCGATGGCGAAACCCTGGCCTTCCTGTTTTTCAGCGGCGGAACTGATTTGCAGCAGCCCGACGATGGAAAAAATCAGGCCGAGAATATTGAACGGACAGCCGCAGCAGCACACCCACGACAGCACGCCGCAGACAAAGCCGGCGGTGGCAAAACCGTTGGTCTTGGGCGATTGCACCACGCCCGGTTTGGGCGGCGTGATGACCGGCGGAATGTTGCCGGGAAATTGTTTGGCGAATTCCGGCAGCAGCCCAAGAAAAGTCCACTCGCTCGCGCCATCCACAAACACGGGCGTCCGGCTTTCAAGCCGGCCCTGCACGATCCACTGGTGGATTTGTTCCGCGCCGGCCGCGCCGTAGGTTTTGCCGTCGGTGCCGATGACTTTGTAGTTCATATTATTCCTCGTCGTTGTCGCGGCCGGCCGCGCCGGGATCGGAACACACGCCGCGTTTGGCCGCCGCCACAAACTCTAGCATAATTTTCGCGCCGGGGCTGGTGAATTTTTCCTGCGCCTCGGCCACGGCCTCGCGCAGATTTTTGCCGCCGCGGAAAAGAAATTTGTAAAGCTGCTTCAGCTCCAGCCGTTGTTCCGCCGAAAAACCCGCGCGGCGCATGCCGATAATATTCAATCCGCAAATCGTATTCACGCCCAGCGCGATGGTGAACGGCGGTAGATCCTGGCCGATGCCCGCGCCGCCCTGCATCATCGTCAGCGTGCCGACGCGCGTGAACTGGTGCACAAGGCAGTTGCCGGAAATGAACGCCCGGTCCTGCACGGTGACGTGGCCGGCGAGCAGCGCGCCGTTGGCCATGATGACGTTATTTCCGATTTCGCAATTGTGACCGACGTGGCCGTGGGCCATCAGAAAATTGTTCGAGCCGATGATCGTGACGCCGTCCGGCTTGGTGGCGCGGTTCACCGTGAAGTGTTCGCGGAAAACATTATGGTCGCCGATGCGCACATTTGTCGGCTCATTTTTATATTTCAAATCCTGCGGCGCATCGCCGATGACGCAGCCGGCATGGAATTGATTGCCGGCGCCGATCTTCGTTTCGCCCGTCAGATAAACGTGCGGCCCGACCACGCACTCTGCGCCGAGTTCCACGCCCGCATCGATCACGGCAAACGGGCCGACCTGAACCGTGGCATCGAGGTTTGCTTTCGGATGAATGATGGCCGTGGGATGAATCATTTTGGACCACAGATAAACACAGATGGACACGGATGAAAAATGAATTTTGCAGCGTGGGCAGGAACAAAGATGCTTTGTGCCTTTGAGTAATCGCGGTTAAGCTAAAATGGAAATGACCGGCGCCGCCACAACTGAAGCCACTCCGCACTCCGCACTCCGCATTCCGCACTTGCCCGAGTTGCTCGCGCCCGCCGGCGACTGGGACTGCGCCAAGGCCGCCGTGGAAAACGGCGCGGACGCGATCTATTTCGGCCTCGACAAGTTCAACGCCCGGATGCGCGCGCACAATTTCACCGAGGCGGTGCTGCCGCAGCTCATGGAATTTCTCCACCGACGCGGCGTCAAAGGCTACGTGACTTTCAACACGCTGGTTTTTGAAAACGAACTGGCCGACGCGGAAAATTATCTCCGCTCGATCATCGCCGCCGGCGTGGACGCGGCCATTGTGCAGGATGTCGGTATTTGCAAACTGATCCGCTCGCTCTCGCCGGATTTTCCGATCCACGCCTCGACGCAGATGACGATTTCCAGCGCGGCGGGAGTGGAGTTCGCAAAAAATCTCGGCTGCAATCTCGCCGTGCTCGCGCGCGAATGTTCCATTGCCGAAATAGAAAAAATCAACACGGCACAAACGGCGACGAACCTGCAGCCTTTAACCTTCAACCAGCAACTGCCTTTGGAAGTGTTCGTCCACGGCGCGTTGTGCGTCGCCTATTCCGGCCAGTGTTTGACCAGCGAATCGCTCGGTGGCCGCTCGGCGAATCGCGGTGAATGCGCGCAGGCCTGTCGCATGCCTTACGATTTGATTTCCGACGGCCAACAAATTCCGCTCGGCGACAAACGCTATCTCCTCAGTCCGCAAGATTTGTCCGGCCTGGAAGTGCTGCCCGAACTCGTGCGCGCCGGTGTCGCCTCGCTGAAAATTGAAGGCCGCTTAAAATCTCCTGAATACGTGGCCAGCATCACGAAAGTTTACCGGCAGGCGCTGGATAAAATTCCGCGTAGCGGCGTTCGGGAGAACGCCGCCGCTGCTTCAGAAAATTCGCGGCTTTCTGCCGAAAGCCGCTACGACTTGGAAATGTCCTTCTCGCGCGGGCTGTTCACCGGCTGGTTCGGCGGCATTGACAACCAAAAACTCGTCCACGCGCGGTTTGGCAAGAAGCGCGGCGTCTATCTCGGCGAAGTGGCGCAGGTGTTGCGCGAAGCGGTGCTGGTGAAGCTCGAAGCGCCGCTGAAGCTCGGTGATGGCATTGTTTTTGACGCCGGCAAACCGGACGAAAAAGAAGAAGGCGGCCGGATTTACGGCATCAAAGCCTCGCGGCAGAAAATCGGCAATGCCGAAGCGTCCATTTTGGAATTCGGCTACGGCAGTATCAATTTTCCCCGCGTCCGCGTCGGCGACAAACTTTGGAAGACGAACGACCCCGAACTCGACAAGCGTTTGCGCCAGAGTTTCGCCGGCGAAGCGCCACGATTTCAGCGGCCCATCGAAATAGAAGTCCACGGACTTGCGGGCAAGCCGCTGACGCTGATTGCGCGCGATGACAATGGAAACGTCGCGCAAGTCGAATCCACGATGCCGCTGGCCGTGGCGGAAAAATTGCCGCTCTCCCCGGAAAAATTGCGCGAACAGCTCGGACGCCTCGGCGGCACGCCCTTCAAGCTCGGCGAACTGAAAAACTTTTTGTCCGGTGAAGTCTTGGTGCCGGTCAGCGAATTAAACCGCCTCCGCCGTGAGTTTGTCAGCGAACTGGAACGTCTGCGGGCGCTGCCGAAGCGGTGGCAATTGAATGATGGTAGCAGCCGATGTGAATCGGCTCTGACTAATCGTGCAGCGGTTGACTTGAGCCTCCTCACGTCGGCTGCTACGCCACAATTGATCGTCCTCGTCCGCAACTTGGCGCAGCTCGAAGCCGCGCTGGCGTGCGGCGTGACGACGGTTTATTGCGAGTTTGAAGACCCGAAGAAATATCGCGAGGCGGTAACAATGTTTCACACCGCTCGTGGCTGCTGCGATCCAGCCTCCAGCCTCCAGCCTCCAGCCTCAGCTCCCGGCATCTTCGTCGCCCCGCCGCGCATTTTCAAAACCGGCGAGGAATGGGTTTTGAATATTGTTCGCTCGTGCAATGCCGACGGCTATCTGGTCCGCAACTATGACCACCTGAAATTTTTCGCGGACGCGCGTCGCGTCGGGGATTTTTCGCTCAACGTGGCGAATCATCTCACGGCGGATTATTTCAAAAACCATTTCGGCCTCGAACGCCTGACCGCGAGCTACGATCTGAACGTGACGCAGCTCGACGCCTTGTTGACGGGCGCACCGCCGGACTGGTTTGAGGTCACGATCCATCAGCACATGCCGATGTTTCACATGGAGCATTGCGTCTTCTGCGCGTTTCTTTCCAGCGGCAAGGATTTTCGCGACTGCGGCCGCCCGTGCGATGTGCATGACGTGCGGCTGCGCGACCGCGTGGGCGCGGAGCATCCGCTCAAGGCCGACGCCGGCTGCCGCAACACGGTTTTCAATTCGCAGGCGCAGACCGGCGCGGAATTTGTGGCACGCCTGCTGGCGCTCGGCGTGCGGAATTTTCGCGTGGAATTTCTGAACGAACCGGCGGAGGAAGTGACGCGGACGATTTCCAAATACCGGCAGTTGTTGCGCGGCGAAATCACCGGCACGCAGCTCTGGCGCGAATTGAAGTTGTTCAACCAACTCGGCGTCACGCGCGGGCAGATGGGGAAATAATTTTACGGACAATCACTGCTCAAGCCGTTCAAGCCTTCATGATCAATCGTGAAGGAAATATTCTTTTGGCCGTTGGCGGTGGTGATTTTTAAAACAAAAATTTGATCGAATTCCTTGCCCGGCCAGTCGGGAACGGCGTTCGCGTCGCCGCCATTGTCGGCCACCAGGTTTTTGGCGAATTCATCGAGCAGATAATGTTCCCACGCCACAAAAATCACAGCATTTCGATACGTTGGTTTTTGCAGTTCGGTTTCCAATCCCTTGATTTCGCGAAAGCCGAATTGTGTGTTCACCGGCAGACCGCAGCGGATGGCCGTGGGCTCAATCGTGGCCAGCGGACGGACGTAATAATAGGAGTTGGTGCCGTCCACTTTCTGAGTGGGGTTTGGCGCAAAAATAAACTGCGGCGTGCCGTATTTGCCGAGCAACACCCTGGGCAGCGCCAGCGCGCGATTCAATCCCTGACACGTCAACTGACCAAGGCCGCCCGGCGGCTTTTCGCCGTGCCGGAGGCAGACGATGGTTTCCACCGTGGGCGCGGAAGTGGTGGCGTTCGTCTGAGCGTTGGCCGGTGAAAAAGCGACGAGGCATATGAACAGACTGGTTAATAATTTTAGCATCTGTTTTTCCGGTTTATTGGCGGTCACGGTTGGAGCATAAAATACTTTGCCGGCCGGGCAAGCGCAGAAACGGGCGTGGCTCAATTTGGTGGGGCGAGCATCCTCGCGAGCCGTGAAAACTGTTTGGCTCACGCCGGCTCGCGAGGACGCTCGCCCCACCAGTTCTGCAATTAAATCACCACCCAGAAACGCCACGCTTCCCAAGCAGCAACTGTGAAGCAACTCGTTTTCCAGCACCGGCTGTGCGGCCGAAAGTAGCCCACGGCGTGAACCGTGGGAGAACGCATGAAATCGGAATAAGCCTCGGATGGGGCGAAAGAATTTGGGGCAAGTTGATTTTCTGTCGCCCCGGCCGGGCCTGGCTGGTTTTGACGACCTGACCCACGGTTTCACCGTGGGCTATTTTCTGCCGCGCCGCCGGCGCTTGAAACAGAAGAAGCCGTAGCCGCTGGCTCCTGTTTCAAATACTTGATTACTGCAATCAGGTTCTTTTCTTCTGTTGTAACTCTTGTTGTTGTGTTGCCAATGTAGGTCGCAGACGAGCCGTTTGCTGTTGCATAACCACTATTAAAAGTTTGCGCACCTGTAATCTGACTGGATGAAGAAATGAAAACACCGGCGTCCCCGCCATGTTTTTTTACTTCGTCAATCATTTCAAACTCTCCTCTTGAACTTGCAATTGACCGACTCAACAGCCCTCTCTCGTGTCTTTCCTGTCGAATGTATCCGATGATTTTATATTTACAGTCTGGTTCTCCAACGTCCCAAATGTCTATCCCATTGACGTTATGCACTCCGCCGCCCTTGCCTTCAAACACGGCATGGCCTCGATATTCCTCAAAATTTGTTTAAACGCATCCTATAAGAAAAGCGAGTGTTAGTGCCATCAAAATTGATTTTATGGTGTGTCTGCTTTTAATCCATGCCACATCACGTCCAATATTTCATCAAGGGGCCATAGTGACCAAACTTGATAACTGCGGAAGAAATCTCTCCGAAGGATTCCTCAAGCTTGTGATGAAACTTTTCGTGAAACCTATAATACTTTGAAATGCCTTCCACGACTATTGATCCATTAATCTGGTTACCACCAGTCTCTACGGCGGCGGCACCCTGCCTCGACGTAAGCACTCCTTTCTTCAGGTGTGGCCGAATTCCAATCGCTGCCTGTTCACTCATTTGTAAGCATGGTCGGCGATTGATCTGGTATTTAAGAAGATTACAAATGTAAATCTTGTTTTCAATTCAGCCGCATCGGCATGACGACGTAGAGGAACGGCCCGTTGATCTTCAGCACCCCGGGGCTGAGCTCGTCTATCAGCTCGATGAACACTTCGTCCACCGTCAGCGCGTTGAGCGGGTCAATCAGATAGCGAGGATTGAAGGCGATGGCGATCTCGTTGCCTTTGTAATTCACCGCCAGCGTTTCGCGCGCCTCGCCGACTTCGGGCGAATTGGCGGTGATGGTCAGATTGTTTTTGCCAAAAGTGAGCTTTACCGAGTTGGCCTTCTCGCTGGTCATGATTTCGGCGCGGCGCAAGGCCTGCACGAGTTCCTCGCGGTTGAGCGCGATGCGTTCCTTGGGTTCGCCGGGTATCACCTGGCGATAATTCGGATAATTCCCCTCGATCAATTTGGTGATGAGCAGCACGGAAAAACCCTTGTCGTCTTTCAGGGAAAAGGAAGCCTGGTTTTCGCCAAACTTGATTTCCACGTCTCCCTTGTCGAGGAGCAGACGGTTGAGTTCGTTCACGGCCTTGGCGGGCACGATGAATTCGCCGCTGCTTTTTTCAGAGATGTCCACTTCCTCGTCCACGAGCGCAAGCCGGCGGCCGTCGGTGGCCACAAGCGTCATCTTGTGATCCTTGAGGCTGATGAAAATGCCGTTGAGGACGTAGCGCGATTCATCGGTGGAAACGGCGAAGGAGGTTTTCTTCAACATGCCTTTGACGGTTTCCTGCGGGAGCGCTACTTTCTTGTCGTCCTTGAATTTCGGGAGCGGCGGAAATTCATCGGCGGCGAGGCCGTGGATTTTAAAATACGAACCGCCGCTGCGAATGCTGGTGACGTTTTTTTCGTCCGTTTCGATTTCTATTTCGCCTTGCAGCTCGCGCACTATGCCAAACAATTTTTTCACGGGCACCGTGGTGGCCCCTGGCTTGCCCACCTTGGCCTCAACCTTGCAGGCGACGGTCACGTCCAGGTCGGTGGCGGTGAACTCCACGTGGCCGCCTTCGGCGCGCAGCAGGACGTTCGAGAGGATGGGCAGCGTGGTGCGGGTGCTGACGACGTTCTGCACAGCTTGGAGGCCGGCGATGATTTGGTCTTTGGTGATCGTGAGATTCATGCGCGGTTTATAATATGTATTCTTCTTTAATAAAAAACTATCCGTATTAAGGCCTGTGGACAAGCCTAACAACTTTTTTTACGCAATCCTGTCCGCCGAATAATCCGTTTTATCGCGGGGACAAACACAAGTTAAGCAAACCAGGAGAATTGAAAAGTCAAAGTTGTTGGCCCTGTGCACAAGTCATTCACAATCCGTTCGCACCCAATCAGCCAAGTTGTGCGCGGCGGATTATTTCCGGCAGGGCGGCACAGACAAAATCCACTTCATCCAGCGACGAATACCGGCCCAGAGAAAAACGCACGAGCGAATTGGCGTCTTCCTTCCAGCCAATCGCCAAAATCACATGGCTGGGTTCAATTGAACCCGCCGAACAAGCCGAACCGCTGGAAGCGCAGATGCCTTCCAAATCCAAACCGGCCATTAACCCAATGCTGTCCGCGCCGTGCACAACAAACGAAACGGTGTTGGCCAGACAATTTTCGGGCGGACTGACCAATTCGCAGCCGGGAATTTTTTCAATGGTGGCGATGAGTTTGGCGGTGAGCGGTTGCAGTATTGTCCGCTCGTAAACCGGCGGAATCACAAATTTTTCCAAAGCGGCGACCAAACCGATGATGGCCGGGAGATTTTCCGTGCCGGCGCGGCGCTCGTTTTCATGGCCGCCGCCAAAAAAAATGGGAGCGGGATGCAGCGGCGATTTGATGTAAAGCAAACCCGCACCTTTTGGTCCGTGAAATTTGTGGGCGCAGACGGAAACCAGGTCCGCGTTGAACTGGCTGATGTTTTCGAAAGGCTCTTTGCCGAACATTTGCACCGCGTCGGTGTGAAAAACAATTCCGCGCTCGCGACAGAGGGTGCCGAATTTGGCAACCGGCTGGATTGTGCCAATTTCATTGTTCGCCGCCATGATCGAAACGAGCACGGTATCGGGACGGATGGCCGCCTTAAAATTTTCAACCAAAACCCGTCCGTTAGCGTCAACGGGCACCCGAGTGACTTCAAACCCTTCGTTTTTTTCAAGATAATCAAAACAATGAAGCACCGCGTGATGTTCGATGGCCGAGGTGATGAGATGTTTTCCTTTTGGCTTGAGCAACCGCGCCGTGCCGAAGATGGCGAGATTGTTCGCTTCGGTTCCGCCGCTGGTGAAAATAATCTCGCTCGGCATCGCAACCAAAAATTTGGCCGCTCGGTCGCGCGCATCATCGAGCAGCGCCCGCGCTTTGCGGCCGATGTGGTGGACGCTGGACGGGTTTCCCCAAACATCGCCCAAAAATGGCAGCATGGCGTCGCGCACCGCCGAGTCCAACGGCGTGGTGGCGTTGTAATCGAAGTAAATCGTGCGCGGCATCGGCAATAAAATAGGCGGCGGCGGGCGGCGCCACAAAACAAAACCGACGCCGTGCTTGCGTTGGCAAACTTGACGGCGGGGGCAACATGGGTTTAATTACCAGCACCGCCGTGCCGATGACAAAATTCAAGATTTCCCGCCTGCCTGCCTGGTTCATGACCACTTACCTGATTTTTGGCGGCCAAAAAATTCCGGCGGCCGTCACCGTCACCATCGGTGAAAATTTCACCGGCAACACCTACGGCGTGGTTTCCCAGGCGCTGCCGCCGGATTCCAACGGGGCGATCGGGCCGACGCGATTCATGGAATTCCTCAACGGCGTGGTGTCGGTCTATAACCGGACCAATGGCGCGAGCGTGCAGCGCAAGACCGACCTGAAATTCTGGGCCGACGCCGGGCTGAACGTTTCCGCGATTGCCATTAGCGATCCGCGCGTGATTTACGACCCGCAGTCGCAGCGCTGGTTCGCATCCCAGGTGGATTTTGATCCGAATGCCCCGGATCCCACGGCCGAGGCGAATGATTTTTTACTGGCCGTCTCGACCACGTCCAATCCGGCGGGAACCTGGAAAGCCTTCATGTTTCAAGCCGACCCGGACAACGGATTTTTCGCCGACTTTCCCACGCTGGGCGTGGACAGTAACGCGGTATATTTGTCCGGTGATTTTTACAGCGCCGGCCAGATTTCGGAAGGCTCCGGCCTGCTGTCCATTCCCAAGGCCGACCTGCTTCTGGCCACGCCAACGATCGCCAATCTGACGTGGTTCGGCGTGCTGGATCTCGTCACGAATGGCGAAGTATTCCAGCCCGCGACGTGTTTTGACGGCAGCGCCAGCGGCAGCGTTTTGTCCGTTGGCGACATCGGCACGGACAGCAGTTTTCATTCGAACGTCGTTTGGTTTGCCGTCCAAAATGCCGGCGGCTTGAGTCCCGCGCTGACGGCTCCGATGTCGCTGAACGTCCTGCCCTATCAGGTGCCCGATAATGACATTGCCGGCGTGCCGCAATTCACCGCCCTGCAGCCCGACGGCACCACGACGCTCCAGGCCAACGACGCCCGCTTGAGCGCCAAGGTTTATGCGGTGAACGGCATTCTTTACGCCGTGCACAACACGCTGTTCAACGGCCGCCTCGCCATCCGCTGGTATCGCATTCGCGCCGCCGACCAGGCCTTGCTTGAACAAGGCACGCTCGCCGATCCCAATCAGGATTTATATTTTCCGTCCATCGCGGTAAATCAATACGGCGTGGTGGTGATTGGCTGCAACGGCTCCGGCAGCACCACCGAGTTGAGCTGCTACGCCTACGTTGGCGAAACAAAAAATGGCACGACCACGTTCGGCAGCCCGATTTTACTACAGACGGGCTCCGGCAGTTACCACGATATCAATGAATTGACCTACCAATTGCTGCATGACCTCGACCCCACCTACGCCTTGGTGAACAGCCGGTGGGGCGATTACAGCGCCCTGTCCGTGGATCCCAATGACCCGACGCATTTCTGGACGATTCAAATGTTTCCGTCCGCCGTGAGTGCCGACACCGGCGGCACTTGGTCCACGCAGATCACCGAAATCATCGCCACCGCGCCGCCCACGCTGACCATTGCCAATTCCGGCACCAATGTCCTCGTCGGCTGGCCGCTTTACGCCTCCAGCTATCAATTGCAAACCACCACCAACCTGGTAGCTGGTTGGACGGCCATCACCGCCGGCATCAGCACGAATGGATTTAACCTCTCCGCGCTCGTCGCCAAATCCGCCACGGCAAAATTCTTCCGGTTGAAATTCTGACGCACAAACGCGTTGAGAAAAACCCGTGCCGATGCGATGCTCCCGTCGTCGGTAGGGCGGCGCTGCGGTGCCGCCATCCCCGGCAGACCAGCAGGTCTGCCCTACCATGCCAAGAACGATGGAAACCAAAGTAAAAATTTGCGGCCTCACCACCGTCGCCGACGCGCGGCTGGCCGCCGAGGCCGGCGCGGACATGATCGGGCTGATGTTTTATGACGGCAGCCCGCGCCACATTCCGCTCGCCACCGCCGTGGACATTTCCCGCGCGCTGTCGCCGTTTGTGCTGCGCGTCGGCGTGTTCGTGAATCCCGAGGAGGCGCAGGTCATGGAAGCCATTGCCGCCTGCGGCCTGAACCTGCTGCAATTTCACGGCGACGAAACTTCGGATTTCTGCACGCAATTCGGCCTGATGAGCGTCAAAGCGCTGCGGGTGCGCGACGCGGAATCGCTGCAAACACTGGCGAAATTTAACACCGACGCCTTTTTGCTGGATGCGTATTCCCCAAGCGGGCGCGGCGGCACCGGCGAAAAATTCAACTGGGAATTGGCGGTGGCGGCGCAGAAATTCGGCAAGCCGATTTTTCTGGCGGGCGGGTTGACGCCGGAAAATGTCGGCGACGCGGTGAAACAAGTGCGGCCGTTTGCGGTGGATGTTTCCAGCGGCGTGGAAGCCGCGCCCGGAAAAAAGGACGCGGCGAAAGTGCGGGCGTTTATTCAGGCGGTGCGGGCGGTGTGAAAAAATCACCGACAAGTTTTGCAACGGAATAAGCTGTTAGGCGTCCGGGTAGGCATGAATCGACCTCAGAAACTCCAACAGCGAAGCGTTGTAATCTGAACGGCGAATAAGCAACCGAATGCCCTCACCTGAGGCTGAATAGTGGACATAAGGATGGGGAAAACGCAACTGTAACTCAGTCTTTTCTTGTAGGGTTAACCAACGCATGACTGGAACCGCCTGTGCATAGCGGTTCACGATTAACTGCGGAACACAGATGATGCCGTATCCCAATACGCCGTCGGCGACCCACGCGAAAAAACCAAGCCGCGCGCGGAGGAGCAACCAGCCTATGATGTAGGCGACAACTGCTAAAAGCGGCGCAAAGTAAGTGAGTGACGAAAATGGGAGAGACAGCGCGTGTGCTCGGTAACCGTATATGGCCGCAAAATCGCAACCGGCTCCCAGCAAGGGGAGAACGACGAGCATGGGAAGCAGCGAATGACTTTTCTTTGGTGGAGATGATGGTTGTGCTGTCATGAGAAGCCGAACAATTATTAGACCCTAGGTTTTATGGTCTATCCATTTTTATAATTTCGAGGTTGCGCCCGGCAGAACCGGTTGTCGAGCTTCATTTAGTCGAGTCCAGCCCAGCGGCAAAACCCGTCGGCAGTTCTAAAAAAGCGAAATGAAATTGGGAGACACAGAAATTTTAACCGCCGGTTTTTTCGCTCATCCGGTTCGTGAAAGGCATGGTTAATAAGGGTTTTCGGCGAATCGCCCGGAAAGCACCTCGCCAAATTTTGTGTTGGAAAAAGCAAGATTCGGGCTATACCTGGAAAAAAACGTGGTAGCATCTACCCAGATTTAAACATGAAGATTTCAGTTCCAAGCGAAACGCATCCGGGCGAAAACCGCGCGCCCCTCACGCCGGACAGTGTCGCCAAACTCGTCAAGCTCGGCGCGCAGGTGGAAGTCCAGGCCGGTGTTGGCACCGCCGCCGGCTTCGCCGACGAAGCCTACACCAAAGCCGGCGCAACGATTTCCACTGACCGCAAAGCGCTGGTCAGCTCCGGCGATATCGTGTTGCGCCTGCGCAAACCGCCGATGGAAGAAATCGCCTGGCTCAAACAAGGTTCCATCCACGCGAGCTTGCTGGATCCGTTCAACGAGAAGGAGCTGGTGCAAAAATTTGCCGAACGCGGCGTCAGCGCCATCAGCATGGAATTTGTGCCGCGCACAACCCGCGCGCAAAAAATGGACGTGCTGTCGTCGCAGGCCAACCTTGGCGGTTACGAAGCGGTGATTCTCGCCGCGCGTTATTCCAACAAAATTTTTCCGATGATGACCACGGCGGCGGGCACGATTCTGCCGTCCAAGGTTTTCATCATCGGCGTCGGCGTAGCCGGCTTGCAGGCGATTGCCACGGCGAAACGTCTCGGCGCGAAAGTCACGGCTTACGACACGCGGCCGGTGGTCGAAGAGCAGGTGAAATCGCTCGGCGCGCAGTTTCTCAAGATTGATATTGGCGAAACCGGTCAGACGAAGGACGGCTACGCGAAAGCTTTGACCGAAGAGCAAATTCAAAAGCAGCGCGACGCGATGAAAAAAACCTGCGGCGATTCCGACGTGGTGATTTCCGCCGCGCAGGTATTCGGTCGCAAAGCGCCCATTCTCGTGACGGCTGAAATGCTCGACGCGATGAAACCCGGCAGCGTGGTCGTGGATCTCGCGGTCGAGACCGGCGGCAACGTCGAAGGCGTGGTCTATGATCAAATCACCGACCGCAAAGGCGTGAAAATTATCGGCATTGCCAATCTGCCCGGGCGCGTGCCGCTGCACGCCAGCCAGGTTTACGCGGCGAACCTCGTGAATCTCGTCGAAGAATTCTGGGACAAGAAAGAAAAAACCTTCGTGCTCAAGCTCGACGACGAAATCATCAAAGGCTGCCTCGTCACGCACGGCGGCAAGATCGTGAACGAAAAACTGCTCCCCAAAGCCAGCTAACATATTATGGATACCAACGTATTGTTCATTTTCATCCTCGCCATCTTCGTCGGCATCGAGGTGATTTCCAAAGTGCCTTCGATGCTGCACACGCCGCTGATGTCCGGCACGAACGCCATTCACGGCATTATTTTATTCGGCGGCATTCTGGTGCTCGCGGATGCGGAAACGCACCTCGCGCAGGCGCTCGGATTTGTCGCGGTCATTTTCGGATCCGCCAACGTGTTCGGCGGCTTCATGGTCACTGACCGCATGCTGCAAATGTTTAAGAAAAAGAAATAGTCATGAGTTCTCAAATCGTCCCTTTCATCATCATCGGCGTCTCGGTTTTATTCATCCTCGGCATCAAGTTTTTGAGTTCGCCGAAAACCGCGCGGCTCGGCAACCTCGTCGCCGCCGCCGGCATGTTCATCGCGCTGTGCGTGCTGCTCAAGACCGACGGCACCTCCGTGTGGTCGCACGGCTGGAGTTTTAATTACACGCTCATCGTCATCGGCACCGTCATCGGCCTCATCATCGGCGCGATCGGCGCCTATTCGGTGAAGATGACCTCGATGCCGCAGATGGTCGCGCTCTTCAACGGACTTGGCGGCGGCGCGGCGGCACTGGTAGCGAGTCTGGAATTTATCAAAGACGCGAAAGCGCCGGTCATCGCCGGCTCGATGCTGTTTGCCACGCTGATCGGTTCGCTCTCCTTCTCCGGCAGCATCATCGCGTATCTCAAGCTCGAAGGAAAATTTGAAAAGCCGATGACGTTCCCCGGTCAGAACATTCTCAACGGCCTGATTT
>CAISEZ010000104.1 GCA_903884535.1 uncultured Verrucomicrobia subdivision 3 bacterium | reverse complement strand
TGCCGGGCTTTGGCTGATCCTGTGGGACAGCCACCGCGCCACAACCTCGCATTCTTAAACCGCCTTTTCATTTTCGCATTCGCTTTTCAGGTGATTTCGCGCAAAATTGCGCCGGATTCAATCGCTATTGGTTGGCAGTGACTTATTTGGGTTTGATGGCTGCTGGTTATTTTTGGTTGGTTGACTGGCTGGTTTTATTTTGCTTTTATCGGAAACGGTGCAAATTCTGTCATTTCTCACTACTGCTTATGTGTTTTTAGGTTCCTCGATGTTTGTAATGGGTAGTTAGGCATAGTAAGGGATTTCCAGTTTACCTGCCACGAAGTAGAGCATGGCGGTCTGATATTCAGTTGAGCGATAGCCTCGGGCCTTGCGTTTGGTTGCCGAAAACAAACTGTTGAGTCCTTCCATGAAGGCCGTCGTCAAGCCTTGTTGCCAGTGCGCCAAGATGCCTTCCAAATGACGTTCGACCATGTCGGCCGCCTGGCGCATCGGTGCCAGTAATCCTGAGGTCAGGGCTTCGGCCTCGGTTCGCACCCAGAGGCACCAAGTTTCAAAACGGTTCCGGGCTTGCTCGACGGTGGTTGCCGCATACGCCTTTTGCAGTTCCAAGCGCATCGCATACGCCAGACCAGTGACCAAAGGTTTGTCCTGCAATTGGGTCCAGCGATCGCCTTCCGTGGTCGTCCAGGTTTCCGGATTTTTCCGCCACAACCAGCTGCTGCGTTCCAGTTGCTGCCGTGCCGAGGCGTCCGCCCGCGCCTCTTTACGCCGCACTTCGTCCACGGCCTTGACCACTTGGCTGACCACATGAAATTTATCAAATACGATCTGCGCGTTCCCGAAGTTCTCCCGCACCCCCTTTTGATACGCCGGGCTCATATCAATCGCCACCATCGTAATGGCTCTGGGATGCCCGTTATGATTGCCTAATTCGGCGGCAAAGCGTTCCCAGACGCCCGCGTCTTTGCCCTCGACGGCCAGCAGCACCCGCTTGGCCTGCAAGTCCACAAACACCGTCAAGTAATTGTGCCCCTTCTTACGGTTCATTTCGTCGGCCCCCACCCAGATGACATTCTCCCAGCTCAATTCTTTCCACGCCGCATCCACATGGGCGAACAGTGCCCGCCATAATTTTTGATCCGTTTCACCCAATATCTCCCCAGCCTTTTTCACCGGCATCTCCCGCATCAGCGTCAAGGCGAAGGCCTCAAACTCCTGCGTCAGACCACGGCTCCGGCCCTCCCATGGAGCCCGCACCGTATAAATCTTCCGGCAGCTTTGACATTCGCCACGCGGCAGCGCACACACAATCTCCGACTGCAACTGGCACACATTGAGATGCCGCCACCGCCGTTCCGGCGCATGATCGTAGCCACGCACCGTCTTGGCGGCGCAATGCGGACAGCTTTCCTGCGACCACAACTCGGGCGTCTCTTCCACTCGGATCAACACCCGCTGTTCATTTTCTTGGTAATCCATACGTGCCACCCGCCAGGCTTCGCCCAGCGCTAATATCTGTTGAAATACTTTTTCGGGAATCATCCCCGATTTCACCCCGTTTTCCTTTCACGTTCAACCTTTTTACCCATTACGGACGTCGAAGAAGCTGTTTTTAATTTGCAAAAGTGACGTGCTGCTGGAGCCACAATTCATCGCTATATTCCCCGGTGCCAAAGTTGAAACTGCCACTGAAGCGATCCGACGAACGAAACGACGGGGATTTCCATTGGTGCAACTCCGCGTGCCCGTCCGCAAAGCCAAATCCGCAATCATAGCCGTGGACCTGGGAAGGGTTGTCATTGACAAAATCACTGGTGGGGCCTGTTTGCGCCATCTGCACTTCAAAATAACCGTCATTAATGCTGGCGGGCTTTTCATCAAGAAAGACAAACCATTGGGTGGATTGAGTCAAATCACTGCTCTTTCTAAAAACTTTGAAGCCGGGATTCGCAGCGAGGGTGCCACCTCCAACTCCATTCATGTAGGAGTTCATTGAAACGCTCCGAACCCGAGGCGTCCCGGCCAGATTACCCATGTCGCCCGGACATTTGTAAATCGCCGGAGATTTGGTAAGCGGCCCCAGCAAGGAAGTCGTCAGACACACGCTGTTGGTCTCGTCCGGCAGAGCGGCCGCAGTTGAAACATTCCCGTAACACCATGTGCCGTTCGTGGCATAACCGGGAGCACCACTCGGCAGCACAGCTGGCTGCCCATCGCCGACATTCTGCACCAACACCGAGTTATTATCGTCCGCATACATGATCCAAGCCAACATTAACTGCTTTTCGTTGTTCATGCAATAGGTGGCTTGCGCTCTAATTTTCGCCTTGGCCAAAGCCGGCAACAACATGGCCGCCAGAATGGCAATGATGGCGATGACTACCAAAAGCTCGATTAGTGTAAATGCCCGATTAGGAGAAAAGCTGTGAAGTTTCATCTTATATTTATTTATTGCTAGTGAAGAATGTTCGGCTACTGAATGTCTTTTAAAGCGGCAACGCCCGGAAAGAAATGCACGGCATGGCTGTTGGAGTTTGCAATCAATTTCATGGATGATTTTCTATAATCTGCACTAACACACCCGAGAAGTCAACTGTAATTTTGAATTCACAATAACGCATGTTTGCGGCACTTTCAATGAAACCACGCAGCAAAACCTCTGGTTTTTGGCAATTAAAACTGAATTCAAGCAAAGATAGAGGATCACCTGAAAATTGGACGTTGACGTTGCAACATGTGTTGGTTTATTTTGATTTCGCAACAACAATCACTGATGCTTTTCAGAGCTTTCACCTTTCTGCCGGGCATCCGACCGGTGGCGCGGAGGCGATTGACATCGCGTTGCAAATTCTCAAAGGCGAAAAAGTGCCGAAGAAAATCACGCTTGGCACCCGCTGGTTTGACAAAAACAACGTCTCGCAAGGCGGCGAAGTGTTGAAATGAAAAATGATAAGCAATCCAATTACCAAAGACATTTATGAAAAGCAGCATTGAAATACTGAAGGACAAAAATCAATCCCAGACCGTCAGGACACTTAGTTTGGCGCTATATGGATTATGCTTCATTTGGTTTCCAATTTTAGCGGGTGCGCAGCCGGCCATCCAAAAGGATTATCTCAATCTTGATCTGCCCGTCGAGAAACGGGTGGCGAGCTTGATTGGACAGATGACGCTGGAGGAAAAAGTCGGGCAAATGTTCATGGGTCGTATTCAGGCTGCCGATGCGGAGCAGCTAGCCACGCAGGGGTTGATTGGTTCGTGTGTGGGCGTGATGGCACCGGCAGACAAAATTGACAAATTGCAAAAGGCGGCGGTGGAAAAATCGCGCCTGGGAATTCCCCTTTTGTTTGGCTGTGACATCGTGCATGGCTATTCGACCATTTTTCCGATTCCCCTCGCCCAAGCCAGCACTTGGAATCCCGATTTAATCCAGCAATGCGCCGCCATGGCCGGCAAGGAATCCGCTTCTCAAGGCATCCGGTGGACCATGTCTCCAATGGTGGATATTGCGCGCGATCCCAGATGGGGACGAATCGCCGAGGGTGCGGGTGAAGATCCTTATCTGGGCATGGCCATAGCCAAGGCCATGGTTGAAGGTTATCAAGGCCCGCGGCTCAGTCCGAACAGCGACCTCGTCGTGTGTGTGAAACATTTTGTCGGCTACGGCGCGGCGGAAGGCGGACGCGATTACGACACGACCGACATTTCGGAACGCACCCTCCGTGAAATATATCTTCCGCCATTCAAGGCCGCCGTGGATGCCGGAGCGGGAACCATCATGAGCGCCTTCAACGACCTGAACGGGATTCCTGCGTCGGCAAATATATTCACCATGGATGGGGTGCTGCGAGATGAATGGGGGTTCAAAGGCATTGTCCGCGCAGATGCAAATTCCGATGCCGAACTGGTCAACCACGGGATTGCCACCAATGCGGAGGAAGCAGCCTTGAAAGCGGTTACCGCCGGCCTTGATTTGGGATTCGAACCCTACCACGCCAACTTGGTGAAACTGGTCCGAAGCGGCAGTGTGCCGTTGCCGCTGGTGGACGAGTGCGTCCGGCGATTTTTGCGGATCAAATTTGAAATGGGGTTGTTTGAAAATCCTTATATTGACCTCGCCAAGTCGAAAACGGCTCTGCTGCTTCCTGAATACAGAAAAGCGGCCCGCGAATCCGCCCGTCAATCCATCGTGCTCTTGCGGAATCAAGGAAATGTCCTGCCCCTCGGCAAAGACATCAAAACCATCGCCGTCATTGGTCCGCTGGCCAATGATAAAGCCGATGTCTTGGGCTGCTGGCACGCGCATGGAATGCCTCGTTCAGCGGTGACCGTGCTCGATGGCATCAAGGCGAAAGTTTCCCCCGC
Source organism: uncultured Verrucomicrobia subdivision 3 bacterium (assembly GCA_903884535.1). Lineage (GTDB taxonomy): Bacteria > Verrucomicrobiota > Verrucomicrobiia > Limisphaerales > UBA11358 > UBA11358. The sequence goes on along the minus strand of CAISEZ010000104.1, from coordinate 1,366 downwards.
CACCAAAATCTTGTATGCAAAAGGATGCGGGATCACGAACGAATCGAATGTTGATTTTTCCAATGCCTTGATGGTTGCCCGTCAGGCTGACGTGATCATCATGGCCGTTGGTGAAAGCGCGGACATGAGCGGTGAGATGTCATCCCGATCAACCTTGGACATTCCCGGGGAGCAGGAAGAACTGGTAAGGCAAGTTTCGCAACTCGGAAAGCCGACGGTGGAAGTGCTGATGAACGGTCGCCCTTTGTCCATCGGCTGGGACGCCGAAAATGTCCCGGCGATTTTGGAAACCTGGTATCTCGGAACCGAGGCGGGTGACGCGATCGCCGATGTTTTATTCGGCGACTACAATCCCAGCGGCAAACTCCCGGTCACCTTTCCACGAACAGTGGGACAGGTTCCCATGTATTACAATCACAAGAACAGCGGTCGCCCGGCTTCCGCCATTCGCTTCACCGCCAAGTATCAGGACCTGCCGTGGACGCCGTTGTATCCATTCGGGTTTGGATTGAGCTACACGACGTTTGAATTTTCCGGCCTCACCGTCCAGGCCGATGCAACCAACCAAGATCAGTTCGAAGTCACCGTTAACGTCAGGAACACGGGCACGAAAGCCGGCACCGAAACGGCGCAATTATACATTCGCCAAAAATGCGCTTCGGTCACCAGGCCGGTCAAACAACTGGAAGGCTTCGCAAAAGTGGCGCTGGCCCCCGGCGAAACCAAGGCTGTCAATTTCGTTCTGACGCCCTTCGATCTATCGTTCTACGACGCCAAGATGCAGCGCGTGGTCGAGGCCGGGGCTTTGGAGGTGATGGTCGGCGGCAATTCGGAAGAAGTGATCACCAACACGGTCCAAATTAAATCATCCATGCCGCTGGAGCCGCCCCGAAATAATTCGTTCGGCAATCTATGACGAATATTCGCATCGGAAATCCTGGCGGCGCCGACGGCGTTCAAATCCGAGCGTTAGATTTTGCCCGCGTCACGCCAACCAACGGTCTGCCAATTATCGCCATAATATTCTTCCTTTTCGTCGGCGATTGTTTCGGCGACAGCTTAAAGATAAATGATGCCAAGTGTGAATATCGCGTCAATCCGCTCGGAATTGACACAACCCACCCGCGATTGAGTTGGATTATCGAGTCGTCGCGGCGCGGCGAAGCGCAGACCGCGTATGAAATTCTGGCCGCATCGAGTGAATCAAATCTTGCCGGCGGCAAGGCGGATTTGTGGGACAGCGGAAAAATTATTTCCACTGAAACTCTCGGCATCACCTACGCTGGCAAGCCGCTGCGCTCGCAGGAAAAAGTGTTTTGGAAAGTGCGGATTTGGGATCGCGTTGGCAAACCTTCTGCGTTCAGTC